>JALZFU010000252.1 GCA_030861385.1 Actinomycetota bacterium | reverse complement strand
TCTTCGGGAAGTCATCCGGGAGGAAGGGATCGCCGGGGGTATATGTGTGACCCGGCCAATCTGGATGCCCCTCGTTCGGCTCCCACGCGACCCACGGCGCGGCGGGCGGCCCGCCAACGACCCATGAGTCGGGAAGCATGTGTCCAGACGTTCTGTCGATTTGCTCGACGCTCGTCCCATGAGGCCCGCGCGGTCGCTCCCGGCTCGCACGCAACGGCCTGGGAGCTCCCGGAGCGCTGCGAGGTGTGCGGTGAGGAGCTAACGCTGCGACGGCTCAGCGACGACGAGGCGGAACCTCTCCACCACTACGTCGCCTAGCCAGTCTGGCTCGTCGTCGAGGAGCTCGAGCATCGTCGCGGTGGCTTACGAGCGGGTGAAGAAGGTCGCAAGAGGACCCGCCTCGCGGTCCACCACGACGCAGAAGTCGTCCACCACGTCTTCTTCGGTGTGCCCACGGCGTGTGAACGTGAGCACCGCCGCTGGGGTAAATCGGCGCGGTATGCGTGGCGCCAACGATGGGCCGCTACGCGTCGAACTCGACCGGCTCGAGGCGAAGCCGCTCGGGTAGCGCGGACCGTACGGGAGCGGGAGCTGGAACCGCTCCGAGGGAGAGGTTTGATGGCCCTTCTGGCTGAAAAGCTCACTATGCGGGGCTTGGAAGTGCTGCGGCGCTCTCCGAGCCCCGCAACTAGCGGCCCGTCCCAGAGGCCGGGAGCGACTCCGTCCCTCCACGCGGCTCGCGCGGTCTTCCCGGCATCTGGACGCTCCCCGAGTTCGACGCGACATCGAAACTCGCTGTCTCGGATAGGCGGAAGCATGGCGACATTCGATCCGAGGAAGCGCCCCTTCGCCTTCACGATGCGATGGGGCCTCATGGCGATCGCGGTCGTCGCGCTCGTCGTGGTGATCGTGTTTGCCGTGATCGCGGCGACGTAGCGGGACGAGTTACGCGCGGCGCGCGCTCGCCTGCCGCTTCTCCCACGGCCAGCGACCCTCGATCTCGAGCTCGAGCGTGATGCTCAGGAACGTTCGGATGGCGACGATGATCGCCAGCACGCCGACGCCCCGAAAGGTCGGCGAGACGGCGACCGTTCGGATGATGTCGGCCGCGACGAGGAACTCGAGGCCAAGCAGGATCGCGCGACTGATTCCGCGCCGGTAGCTTCGGTATGCATCGTCGCCGGAGGCCTCACGTCGGGCGGCGACGAGCAGCGAGGTCGCGAGAACGATCCCGCCGACGACGACGAAGACGCCGGCTACGTCGATCGCCTTCGCGACGAGCTCGACCGCCTCCTTGAAGCTCATGCGGTCGGTTGCCCCCGTGGGCGCGAGGCAAAACTAGGCGTCGAGCTCGATCGGCTCGAGGCGAAGCCGGTCAGCTAGCTCGGGATCGCGGCGCGTGCGTGCCGCGAACCGAGGCACAGCGCTCCCTGGGTCGCACGGACCCAAGAGTCACCGTTGCGGGACCGCAGCACGGGCGGAAACGCAGACCTTTAATGCTGCAGAAGTGCTTGGGGTTCGACGCTCGAAATTGAGGTAGGGGATGGGGTAACCGAGCCGTTGATCGTCCGCGCACGGTTTGCGCTCGACGGAAATTGGACAGAATTTGTCCCGAACGAGCCCGTTGGGGCTCAGAAAACCAGGAGGGGTCGTGGCAACTCTGGAAGTGCAAGACCGGATCGCGGCGCCGAGGAGTGGATTACTTGACCGCTCCCGGCGTCTCGCGACGGAGACGAAACACTCGACCAAGTCGACGGAGCTCTACGTCTACGCCGCCGCCGTCATCGGCGTCCTGATCGCTTCGGCGCTCATCGGAAGCGACGACAACGCCGGACGTGGCGACAGGTTCGGCGACTACTTCACCGCCTACGATGCGTGGCGCCTGATCGCCTTCCTCACGATCGGCTACATGATCGCGCGGGGACTCGCGAAGTCGGGGAGCCGGGAGCCGTACTGGGAAGGCGGCTCGAACGAAGAACGAGGCGACGCAGACCGCTAGGCCTGCGTAAACGGCGCGCCGCTCGATCCCCACTCGCGGGGTCGGGCGGCGCGCGGGTCTCGTCGAGCGTTTTCTGGTTGCTGGCGAGCTACGCGTCGAGCTCGATCGGCTCGAGGCGAAGGCGGTCGGCTCGCGCGGGGTCGTCGGTGCGAACCTCGTCGAGGAAGCGTTCGGCGTCTTCGCGGCGGACGAACGTGTCGACCGGCTTCTCGGTCTCGGCGCTGACGACGCAGGAGATGATGACCCCGATGTCAGGTCAACGACGGCCCTACTCGCAGCCGACTCCGTCGCCGTCCCCGTCGAGCCTGTACCGGTCGGGCCCGTAAACCCGAACGGGAGCCTTTCCCATCGCCCGGACGTCGGCGCAGTCGAGGTCGCCGACGATCGGCAGACACGGCGAATAGCCGGGTTCACAAGGCCGCGTTGTCGCCGTCGTCGTCGTCGCTGGGCGGCGAATCCTCCACCTGCGGATGGCGGGCGTCGGGTCGACGTTCCCTGCGCGATCGCGCGCGCGCACACGGAAGGTGTGCAGCCCGAGGCGGAGGTTGCGGTACCTCTTTGGAGACGTGCACCGGCGCCATGGCCGCCGGTCGAGCTTGCACCGGAAGGTGGAGCCGGCCTCGGTCGAACGGAAGCGGAAGGTCGCCCGATGCAACGTCGTCCTCCTCCTCGGTCCAGCCGT
>JALZFU010000041.1 GCA_030861385.1 Actinomycetota bacterium | reverse complement strand
GTCGACGCGCGCGACGCGGACGTGACCGACCTCGAGCTTCGCGTCCTCGCCCTCGACGCGATGGGCCGCGGCGTCGGCTCCCTCGCTCGCCGTCTCGCCTCGCAGCGCCGGGACGACGGGCGGATCGGGGGAAGCGTGAACTCGACGATCTGGGGTGTCATCGCGCTTCGGGCGGCGGGCAGGCCGGCAGGACGACGCTCGGTCCGGTACCTGCGGCGAGCGCAGCGGCCCGCCGGCGGCTGGAGCTGGGCGCCGGGCGGAAGCTCCGACACGGACGACACCGCCGCGGCGATTCAGGCGCTCCGCGCCGTCGGCGTCGGTGCGCGCTCGCGCCCGATCAACCGCGCCGTCCGCTTCCTCCGCCGCAGGCAGAACCGTGACGGCGGCTTCGAGCTCCTCGGCGGCCGGGGGTCGAACGCGCAATCGACCGCCTGGGCGATTCAGGCGCTCGTCGCCGCTCGCAGGGCGCCCGGCCTCGCCGCGTTCCGCTACCTCCGTCGACTGCAGCGGGCGAACGGGAGCTTCCGCTACAGCGCGGCCTACTCGACGACGCCGGTCTGGGTCACCGCGCAGGCGTTGCCGGCGCTCGCCCGACGCCCGTTTCCGCTCCGCTAGGGAGCCGTCGCCGAGGCGTCGACGGTTCGCGTGCGGCGAGAGCCCGAGTCGCGACACCGCCGGCGCTAGCATCGGCTCGGTGGCCGTTGCGTCTCCCGAGCAGTATCTCGCCGACCTGAATCCCGCCCAGCGGGAGGCCGTGCTCGCCACCGAGGGTCCGGTGCTCGTCGTCGCCGGCGCGGGGTCGGGGAAGACGCGCGTCCTCACGCACCGAATCGTCCACCTGATGAAGGCGGCGGGCGCGAAGCCGCACGAGATCCTCGCGATCACGTTCACGAACAAGGCGGCCGGCGAGATGAAGCGCCGCGTCGAGGAGCTCGCGGGCGAGATCGCACGGACGATGTGGGTGATGACGTTCCACGCCGCCTGCGGGCGAATTCTCCGCCGCGAGGCCCCCCGGCTCGGCTATCGCTCGAACTTCACCATCTACGACCAGGGCGACCAGGTCCGTCTCGTCAAGAGCTGCCTCGAGGAGCTCGAGCGCGACCCGAAGCGGTTCGCGCCGCGCGGGATCCATGCGCAGATCTCGATGGCGAAGAACCGGCTGGTCGGCCCCGACGACTATCGAAGCCGCGTCGCCTCCTTCTACGACCAGACCGTCGCCGACGTCTACGACCTCTACCAGCGGCGGCTCTTCACGTCGAATGCGCTCGACTTCGACGACCTCCTGATGCTGACCGTAGCCGTCCTCGAGCGGTTTCCGGAGGCGGCCGAGCGCTGGCAGAAGGGCTTCCGATACGTCCTCGTCGACGAGTACCAGGACACGAACCACGCGCAGTATCGGCTCCTCCAGCTCCTCGCCTGGAAGCATCGGAACGTCTTCGCCGTCGGCGACCCAGACCAGTCCATCTATGCCTTCCGAGGTGCTGACATCCGGAACGTGCTCGAGTTCGAGCGCGACTTCGGCGGGGCGCAGGTCATCCCGCTCGAGCAGAACTACCGCTCGACGAACCGGATCCTCCGCGCGGCCAACGCGGTGATCGCGCAAAACCGGGAGCGGAAGCCGAAGAACCTCTGGAGCGAGCTGGGCGAGGGAGAGCCGGTACGCGTCGTCGAGGTCGAGGACGAGCACGCGGAAGCGCGGTTCGTCGCCGCCGAGCTCGCACAGCTCCTCGACGAGGGCCACGCGGGCGCCGAGCTCGCCGTCTTCTACCGGACGAACGCTCAGTCCCGCGTGATCGAAGATGTCCTCGTTCGCCAGGAGATCGCGTATCAGGTGATCGGTGGGCCGCGTTTCTACGAGCGGGCGGAGATCAAGGACGCGCTCGCCTACCTCCAGGTTCTCGACAACCCCGCCGACGGCGTCTCGCTCGCGCGGATCGCGAACCGTCCGCGGCGCGGGATCGGCGACACGACCCTCGCGCGGCTCGCCGCGTTCGCCGACGCCCAGGAGATCACGCTTCGGGAGTCGCTCGAGCGGGCGGACGAGGCGGGCGTCGGGACGGCAGCGCTTCGCAACGTCGCGAAGCTGCGAGCGCTCCTCGACTCGCTCGCGGACGCAACGGCGACGCTCTCGGTCCCTGAGCTCGTCGAGCGCGTCCTCGCCGAGAGCGGGTACCTAGAGGCCCTCGAGGCCGAGCGGACGATCGAGGCGCAGGGCCGGATCGAGAACCTGGGCGAGCTCGTCGGCGTCGCACGCGAGTACCAGGAATCGGCGGCGGAGCCGACCCTGTCGGAGTTTCTCCAGCAGATCTCGCTCTTCTCCGACCAAGACGAGCTGACGGACGAGGGCGGCAAGGTCACGCTCATGACGCTCCACAACGCGAAAGGGCTCGAGTTTCGCGCCGTCTTCCTCGTCGGGATGGAGGAGGGGGTGTTTCCGCACGCGCGCTCGCTGGAGGAGCAGGGACTCGAGGAGGAGCGGCGTCTCTGCTACGTCGGACTGACGCGCGCGCGCGACCGCCTCACGCTCGCCCACGCGGCGGCGCGTTCGCTCTGGGGCTCGCGGTCCTACAACCTCCCGAGTCGCTTCCTCGACGAGCTTCCCCAGGAGGAGATCCTGCGCGACCGGCTGCGGCCGGCGTCGTGGTCGGGCTACGGCGCTCCGACCGTCTCCGTCCGGACGCGCGACGACATTCCCGAGCTCGAGACCGGAGACGCGATCCGCCACTCGACGCTCGGCGAGGGCGTCGTCACTCGGATCGAACCCGACGGAACCATCACCGTTCGCTTCGCCGACGACGGGGCCGAGCGGCGACTTGTCTTGGAGTACGCCCCGCTCGAGCGGCTGGCGCGGTGAGATTTACTGGACGCTTACAGCTCCGGCGGCCGCCTGGCTCGCGTTTCGGCAGAATACGCGCGGGTCGGTGACGAAGCTCGCGCTCGTCTTGGGGGTTCTCGCTTCACTCGCCCTCGCGCCGGTGGCGGAGGGCGCGACGCGTCACTACTGGATCCAGGCCGACCCGGTCACGTGGAACGTCGTCCCGAGCGAACGCGACCCGGTCAGCGGTCGTACCTTCACGCCGGAGGAGACGACCATGCAGACGGTCGTCTACCGCTCGTACACGCGGAACTTCCGCCGCCGCCTCCGCGGCGGAATCCCCGGGCCGCTCATCCGCGCGCGCGTCGGCGACACCGTCCTCGTCCACTTTCGAAACATGGACACGGCGACCGGCCGGCCGCACTCGATGCACTTCCACGGCTTCTTCTACCAGTTCCGCTCGGACGGGTCGTTCATCCCCGGGGTCTCCGGGCCGGCCTCCAACGTCCGCCCGATGCACACCGTCACGTACCGGTTGATCGCCCGCCGAAGCTCGCGCGGCGTCTGGACGTACCACGACCACTCGTCGACGATGATGGAGTCGATCGGCGGCGGGATGTACGGCGCGATCTCCATCCTCGGGCGGCGCGAGCGCCGGGCCGACCACGAGAACGTCGTCTTCTTCTCGAGCCACCTCGGGTTTCACACCGTCAACGGCCGCGCGTTCATCGGGAACACGCCGACCTTCCGCGCGCGCGTCGGCGACCTCGTCCAATGGGACGTGCTCGCGATCGGCGACGAGTTCCACACCTTCCATCTGCACGGGCACCGGTGGCGGTTCGCCGGGGAGTTCATCGACAACCGAACCGTCGGGCCCGCGGAGAGCTTCCGCGTTCGCATCCGAGAGGACGTGCCCGGCGCCTGGCTCTACCACTGCCATGTCGAGTTCCACCAGGCGAACGGAATGGTCGGCCTCTACCGGGTCTCCCACCGCCGGCGAGCGGTCGCGGCCGCGTTCGCCGGGCGACTCTCGTGAGGCTCCTCGCGATCGTCGCCGTCGCGGTGTTCGCCGCGCCGAGCGCGGCAAGCGCAACAAACCGTGCCGTCACGATCTCCGGCAGCCGCTTTCAACCGGCGGTGCTCCTGGCGCTCGTCGGAGACACCGTTACGTGGACGAACCGCGACGCCATGCTGCACAACGCGACCGCCCGCACCAACTCCTGGACGACGCACGACCTCAAGAGTGGTCAGACC
>JALZFU010000239.1 GCA_030861385.1 Actinomycetota bacterium | reverse complement strand
CCGCTTCGCATGGGGAACGAGGCCGGGACGCTTCTCCAGACCGAAGAGATTCGCGAGCTGCTCGAGAAGGCCGAGGCGGCCGGGACCGTCGACGCGGTCGAGCTTGCCGAGACGATCGATGCGGTCGATCCCGACGCGCCCGACCTCGAGGCGCTCCACCGAGAGCTCGAGGAGCGCGGCATCGAGGTCGTCGACCCGATCGCGAAGGAACCGCCCAAGGAGCCGACGGCTCCGCCGCGTGACCTCGACGCCGGCATCGAGGCGACGACGGACGCGCTCCAGCTCTTTCTCCGCGAGATCGGCCGTCACCCGCTCTTGACGGCGGCCGAGGAGGTCGAGCTCTCGAAGCGGATCGAGCGCGGCGACATGGCGGCCAAGCGGCAGATGATCGAGTCGAATCTTCGCTTGGTGGTCTCGATCGCAAAGAACTACCGAAACCAGGGACTCCCGTTCCTCGACCTGATCCAGGAGGGGATGTTCGGCCTCATCCGAGCGGTCGAGAAGTTCGAGTGGCGACGGGGGCTCAAGTTCTCGACCTACGCGACCTGGTGGATTCGCCAGGCTGTCGCCCGCGCGATCGCCGACAAGGCGCGCACGATCCGCGTCCCCGTCCACGTCGTCGAGCGGATGCAGAAGATGCAGCGCGCGGAGCGGTATCTCTGGACGCAGCTCGCGCGCGAGCCCTCCCTCGAGGAGATCGCCGAGGAGGCCGGCCTGCCTCTCCAGCAGGCGATCGAGGTCCGCGGCGCGGCCCGGGCCTCGACGAGCCTCGACCAGCCGATCGGCGAGCAAGACGACGCCGTCTTCGGCGACCTCGTCGCCGGCGAGGACCCGCTCCCCGACGAGGTGACGGAGCACCGACTCCAGAAGGAAGCACTCGACCGCGCGCTCGAGTCCCTACCCGAGCGCGATCGGCAGGTGCTCGAGCTTCGCTACGGGCTCCGCGGAGAGGAGCCGCACACGCTCGAGCACATCGGCCGCCGCCTCGGCCTGACGCGCGAGCGGGTCCGCCAGATCGAGGTCGAGTCGCTCGGCCGCCTCGCGTCGCTTCGCGACATCGGCGCGGCGGCGCACCGGTAGAAGCGCCCGTCCTCGCGAGCGATCGACGCCGGCCGCGGCCGGGCGGCGGCGCGACTCCCTAGACGCGGGGCACGACGAGCGCTTGCAGCGCCGAGCCGTCGAAGAGCGCCTCCGCCGCCTCGCCGACCCGCCCCCGAACCGCGCCGTACGCCTCGTCGAGGAACGGCGGGCGGCGAGCGCGGTGACCGTCCGAGCCGACGAGGGCGACGAGCCCCTCCTCGACGAGTTGCCACGCCGTCCGCGCGGGCCCATCCCCGTGGTAGCCGAGGAGGCTCGTCGCGTTCACCTGTAGGAGCCAGCCGCGCTCGTGGTACGCCGTCGCGCGGCCGGGGTCGTCCGTGACCGCGCGCGCTCGCTCGGGATGAGCGACGACCGGCGCGAGACCCGCCGCCTCGATCTCCTCCGCGACGCGCTCGGCGAGGCCGAGCGGCCCGGCGAAGGGAAGCTCCATGAGCACCGCGGACGTCTCGCCGAGGCGGTAGCGGCCGAGATCCTCCTCGAGGAGCGCCGGCCCCGGCGTGAGCTCGAAGCCGAGGCGGAGATCGAGACCGGCTTCGGCGGCGCGCGGCACCATCGCGGCGTGCGCCGAGCGGATCGCCTCCTCGCGCTCCGCCGAAAGCTCGAGATGCGGCCAGACGTGCGGCGTCGCGAAGAGGACGGTCGTGCCTCGGCGCGCCGCCTCGCGACAGAGCTCGAGGCCCTCGTCGACCGACGCGACACCGTCGTCGCCCGACGGGACGACGTGTGAATGCACGTCCCAGAACACCGCCCTATCGTACGGCCGGGCGTCCCGTTTCCGGCGCGGGGGCGGCGCGACGGCCGCGCCGCCCCCGTTCATTCGGCTAGCCGGGGTAGTTCACCCCCGGGAACTGCTCGAGGAAGTCGCGCGCCCAGGGAGTGTCGAGCCGGTAGTCCTTGTCGGTTGCCCGGCAGACCGCGTCCCCGGTCACCGTGACGGCGACGAGCAGGTTCGACGTCTTGCCGCCGAGGAAGTGCGGGCCGCCGGAGTCGCCGTAGCACGTGCCTCCGCTCCCGGTCGAGATGTTCTCCGAGAGGAGGAGCCAGGCGCGCTGGAGCGAGAGGTAGTGCTGCAGCGCGTAGCGCCGGATTGCGTCGAAGAAGAAGGCGTTCGGGCCGGTCGTCTTCGTCTCGCGGACGGTGCCGTAGCCGACTGCGGTGAACGTCTCGCTTCTGATCTCTTGGCGGGCCTTCAGCCGCGACAGGAGCCCGACGGCCGGGAGCCGGGCCGGTGTCAGGCCAGGCGAGCTATCGAGAACGACGGTCGCGATGTCGAACGTGTTGCTCTGACCGCCCGAGGCGTAGAGCGGATTCGTGTGGTACGTGCCCGGAAGCGCGCCGGAACGCGAGGTCGAGTCCTCGTCCCATGAGGGTCGGAAGGTGACGTAGACCTGGTCGGCTTCGATCCCCTGACTCTCGAGGTAGGCGGTGCAATGCGACGCGGTCAGAAAGACTCGCGGGGCGATGAGCGTCCCCGAGCAGAGGACGTCGAGCCCGGGGCTTTCCGCGTCGTAGTCGGCGAGGAGCGCGCCGACCTCGGGATGGAGATTTCCGTCGGGCTTTCCGAACGTGATGGCGCCGGCCGGGCCGGCGGTGAGAGCGAGGCTTGCCGCCGCGAGCGCAGCGACGAGGACGAGCTTTCGCAAATGACCCCCTTTCCGCGTGACGCCGGAAATCTCGCACGCGGAGCGAGCGTCGGTCAACCGGCGCTTGCGCCCGTGACCTTTATGACAACGAGGTCTCGCGATCCGAGAGCGGCGCGGGAGGAGCGGGACCGCCGGTTCGCCGATCGCCCGGCGACGCTCGCGCCGCTCGAGCCGGCGCTACTCGGCGCGCAGGTAGAGGCGGAGGTCCGGCGCACTCACCTCGAGCTCGCGAAGCGCCCGGGCCTCGAGCTGGCGCACGCGCTCGCGCGTGACGCCCAGCTCGGCCCCGACCTCCTCGAGCGTCCGCGGCTTCTCGCCGGTGAGGCCGAACCGAAGCTCGATCACGTGGCGCATCCGCTCGTTCAGACGCTGGAGGGCCGATCGAAGCTCCTTCGTCCGCAAGAGCTCCGCGAGCACGTGGTCGGGCTGCTCCGAGTTCACGTCCTCGAGCATGTCCGCGTAGATCGATTCGCCGTCGCCGACCGGTGTCTCGAGACTGACCGGATCCTCGACGAGGTCGAGGAGCTCGCGGACTCGCTTCAGGTCGAACCCGCTCTCGGCCGCGATCTCCTCCGGGAGGGGATCGCGGTTCAGCTTCTGCGTGAGGACGCGACGGGCGCGGGTCACCTTCCGCACCTGGTCGACGACGTGCACCGGCAGGCGGATCGTCCGCCCCTGGTCGGCGATCGCCCGCGTCACCGACTGGCGGATCCACCACGTCGCGTAGGTGGAGAGCTTGTAGCCGAGCCGGTAGTCGAACTTCTCGACGGCGCGGATGAGGCCGAGATTCCCCTCCTGGATCAGGTCGAGGAGGGGGACGCCGCTGTTCACGTAGTTCCTCGTGATCGACATGACGAGGCGAAGGTTCGCCTCGATCAGGCGGCGCTTCGCCGCCTCGTCGCCCAAGTCCTTGAGGCGTGCGAGCTCGCGCTCCTCCGTCGGCGTGAGGAGGGGGCCGTCCCCGATCTGCCGGACGTAGAGCTTGAGCGGGTCTTGAGTCGGCGCCGGCTCTTCGGAGGCGTCGTCCTCCTCGACGTCCTCAGCCTCATCCACGGGGTCGGGGGCGGCCGCGAGCTCGAGCCTCGGCTCGTCGTCGCGCTCGTGGTCCGCGTCGTCTCCCGGGAGGGGCAGCTGCGGCAGCGCGTGTTCCACGCACCCTGTATCGGTCGGACCCCCACCCCTGCTACCCCCCGGCGGGGGATTAAGAAGGCGCTCGTCCGACCGAGCGGTATACTGAGGCGGAGAGCGGCGGCCGGCGGCAGCACGTGTATCCGCCGCGGTAGGCGTTGCTTTCATGTGCGGGATCGCTGGATATAGCGTCAGCGTCGAGAGCCGGCTCGACCGGACCCTCACGGCGCAGGCGCTCTTCGCGGGGATCGCCGACCGCGGCTCCGACGCCGTCGGCTACGCCTACCGTCGCGGCCACGGTCCGATCGGCGTCCACAAGCAGCGGACGGGAGTAAGCGACCTCCTCGACGCGGTGGCGATCCCGGACGACGCAAGCCAAGTGCTCCTGCACGTCCGCGACTACACGAAGGGGCATCCGTCGCTCGCAGCGAACAACCATCCGATCCGCCACGGCGCCGTCGTCGGAATCCACAACGGGATCATTGCGAACGACGAGGAGATCTTCGCTCGCCACGGATACGAGCGCGCCGAGCCGGGGATGACGGTCGATTCCGAGGCGATTTTCGCGCTCGTCGACGGTTCCGACGATCGCCGCGCCGCGCTCGAGGAGCTCTACGGGTCACTCGCCGCGGCGTGGCTCGACGAGCGGGTGAGCGAAGCGACGTACCTCGCCCGTGGGGTCGGCCGGCCGCTCTGGGTCGGCGAAGGCGAGCGCGAGCTTCTCTTCGCGTCGACGCGCGAGGCGCTCGAGCTTGCCGAGCGCTACACGGGCGTCGAGCTCGAGAAGCGGGAACTCGCGCAGGGCTCCGCCGTCCGAGTCGTTCGCGGCCGCGTCGACGCGACGGTCTCGTTCCGGGTCGATCCGTCGTTCACCGAGGAGCCGCTCCCTCCCGTGCGAGCGCCCCACGAGCGCCACTCATGCCTCGAGCGCCTCGCCGCGCTCGCAGGCCGCCCGAGCGGCGCGGTCCCCGCGGCCGCACGCTAGACGATACGCGGAGTCGGGAACCTCCGGCCTACGGGTCCACGTATCCGAGCTCGCGGAGAAGGTCGCCCGCCTCGGCGAGAACGTCCGCGCGCGCCGGTCGAATCAGGTCGCGCTCGTGGCGCCCGATCGAGGAGCCGTGCACTTGGCGCAGCGCGAGCGCGAGGGGCTCGCTCGGCGCTTCGAGGAACGCGGCGAGCTCGGTCGCGACCGCGTCCGGCT
>JALZFU010000218.1 GCA_030861385.1 Actinomycetota bacterium | reverse complement strand
AAGCGGCACGGGCGAACGCGAGGGCGAACGGGGTAGCGGTCGACGTAACGCGCGCCGACGTCCTCGTCGACTCCATTCCGCCTGCGGAGGTCGCCGTCGCGAATATCGCGCTCGCCGTCGTCGAGCGCCTGGCCGCGCGCACGCCGACGCCGCTTCTCGTCGCGTCGGGCTACTCCGCACGCGAGCGGCCGCGGCTCGCCGGCTGGCGGCACGAGCTCCGTCGTGACGCCGACGGCTGGGCCGCCGACCTCTACGAGCGGCAGGTGGTCCTGCGCGACTAGCCGATTACGATGCGCCCGTGTGGGGCTTCGCCGTCAATTTCGAGGACGTGCGCGTCTCGTGCGCCACCGCGGGGGAAACGGATGTCCGCCCGTAAGCCTGACTGCCTCTTCTGCAAGCTCGTCGCAGAGGGCGAGCACGTGCACGCCGCGGACGGGTTCGTCGCCGTCAAGGACATCAGCCCGAAGGCGCCCGTGCACCTCCTCGTCCTCCCCGAACGCCACGTCGAGACGTTTCGCGACGTTTCCGCGTTTCCGCCTGACGAGGCGAAGGGGATGCTCGAGTTCGTCGCCGAGACGGCGCGCGCGGCGGGGCTCGAGGACTACCGGGTGGTCGTGAACGTCGGCGAGGGCGCCGGCCAGACGGTCTTCCACCTTCACTGGCACGTGCTCGGCGGGGGCGTCGGAGGCTTCGAGTGACCCTGATCGCGCGGATCGAGGACGAGCTGAGAGACGCGATGCGTGCGCGCGATCGGGAGCGGGCGGACGCGCTTCGGCTCACGCTCGCCGCGCTCCGAGCGGCCGAGAAGGAGCTGCAGCGTCCGCTTGCCGAGAACGAGGAGCTCCAAGTCCTCCAGCGCGAGCGCAAGCGACGGGTCGAGGCGGCGGAGGCGTTCCGCTCCGCCGGCCGCGAGGAACAGGCGATGGCCGAGGAGCGCGAGCTCGAGGTCATCGAGGAGTTCATGCCGGCGCCGATCGACGAGGAGGAGCTGGAACAGATCGTGGACGACGCGATCGCCGAAACGGGCGCAACCTCACTGCGAGACCTCGGGCGCGTGATGGCCGACGTCATGCCGCAAGTCGCGGGGCGAGCGAACGGCTCGGAGGTCAGCCGCTTGGTGCGAGAGAAACTCGCCTAGATCGTCTCGGGGCGGAACGCGACGAAGCGTCACCCTTCGTGCGCCATCGGCGCGCCGAGGGACGGTAGGCTCGGCGTTGGGAACCGGTAATCGGGGGGTCGCCCGGGGAATCGATGGCGGGGCCGGCTCGCTAAGCGCGGGGGGAGCCGCAACTACACTCCGACGTATTGCAGGAAGTTCTCGACGTCTCGAACGAGGTTGCGGCCGAGCTTGCCACCGTTGACGACGCCGTCCTGCGGCGCCTCCGCGACCGGCTCGGCTGCAGCGTCCTCCTTCGCGGCAACCGCCTGACGCTCGAGGGGGAGGACGAGGACGTCGGCGAGGCGCGCGCCGTCGTCGACGAGCTCGTCGAGCTCGTGGAAGGCGGGCATGCGATCGGAGCGGGGACGGTCGACGCCGTCCTCGCCGCCCTCGACGAGAGCCGCGATCTCCGCGACGTCTTCGAGGACGTCGTGTGGCGTCACCGCGGGAAGAAGATCACCCCGAAGACGGTGAATCAGAAACGCTACGTCGACGCCATTCGCCGCTTCACCGTCACGTTCGGGATCGGGCCGGCGGGGACGGGGAAGACCTACCTCGCGATGGCGCTCGCCGTCGCCGCGCTCTCCGAGCGGAAGGTGAACCGGATCATCCTCACGCGCCCCGCCGTCGAGGCGGGCGAGCGGCTCGGCTTCCTCCCCGGCGACATGCTCGCGAAGGTCGACCCCTACCTCCGTCCGCTCTACGACGCCCTCTACGACATGCTCGACGCCGAGCGCGTGAACACGCACATGGAGCGCGGGACGATTGAGGTCGCCCCGCTCGCATTCATGCGCGGCCGGACGCTGAACGACTCGTTCGTGATCCTGGACGAAGCCCAGAATACGACGCCCGAGCAGATGCACATGTTCCTGACCCGGCTCGGCTTCGGCTCGAAGATCGTCGTCACCGGCGACGTGACGCAGATCGACCTCCCGCGCGAGCAGGCCTCGGGCCTCGTCCGCGTGCGCGAGATCCTCCGCACGGTGGACGGCATCGAGTTCGTCGAGCTGGGAAACCAGGACGTCGTGCGCCATGTGCTCGTCCAGCGGATCGTCGAGGCCTACAAGCGACACGCCGAGGCGGTCGAGGACGGGCGGCCAGGGTGATCAGCGTCGAGCTCGACAACCGAAGCGGCGGCCCGATCGACGAGGTCGCGGTGGTCTCGCTCTGCCGCGAGACGCTCGCGAGGGAGGGGATCGAGGAGGGCGACCTCGGCGTCGCGTTCGTCGGGCCCGGCGAGATGCGCGCGCTCAAGCGCGAGCACCTCGGCGTCGACGAAGCGACCGACGTGCTCTCGTTTCCGATCGACGCGCGCGACGAGCTCCCGGACGGCCTGCCCCGCCAGCTCGGCGACGTCGTCGTCTGTCTCGAGATCGTCGCCGGCGAGTGGCGATGGCCGCTCGTCCACGGCCTCCTCCACCTGCTCGGGTACGAGCATGGAGACGAGATGATCCGGCGCGAGGAGGTGCTCACCCGGTGATCACGCGCCGACCGCGCGCCGAACGGACGCCCGTCGAGGCGGGCTACGAGGGCCAGCCGGAGCTCGAGCTCCCCGAGATCGAGACGAAGAAGCGGCCGCATTCGCTGGTCGTGAGCTTCAACTACGCGATCGAGGGCGTCATCCACGTCCTCCGTCGCGAGCGGAACATGCGCGTCCACTTCGCGCTCTCGACCGTCGTTCTCGTCTTCGCCTTCACCTACGACGTGACGAAGCTCGAGCTCATGGCCCTTCTGATCGCCATCTCGTTCGTCCTGATCGCGGAGATGATCAACACCGCCGTCGAGGAGATGATCGACCTCTCGACCAAGGCCTACGACCCGCGCGCGAAGATCGCGAAGGACGTCGCGGCGGGCGCCGTCCTCGTCGCCTCCGTCGTCGCCGCGACGATCGGGTACCTCGTCTTCGTCGACCGGGTCCGCTCGCCCACGTACCACCTGCTGAACGAGGTGCGCGCAATCCCGGCGACCCTCACGATCATCGCGCTCGCCCTGACCGTCATCGTCGTCATCACCGTGAAGGCGATCTCGGGACGTGGCACACCGCTTCGCGGCGGCCTTCCCTCGGGGCACGCGGCTGTCGCGTTCGGCTCCTGGACTGCGATCACCTTCATCAGCGAGGAGTTCCAGCACCGCGTGCTCATCTCGACGCTCGCCTTCCTCATGGCCTTCCTCGTCGCGCAGACGCGGGTCGAGTCGGGGATCCACTCGACC
>JALZFU010000312.1 GCA_030861385.1 Actinomycetota bacterium | reverse complement strand
AGGATGAACAGTCGCGAGACGCGTGCCTTCTCGAGGCCCTCACGGATGATCGCCTCGTTGATGCCCTTGACCTTGATGTCCATCTGGAGGGCCGTGATGCCCTCGCGCGTCCCGGCGACCTTGAAGTCCATGTCCCCGAGGTGGTCCTCGGCGCCCTGGATGTCGGTGAGGATGACGTAGTCGTCGCCCTCCTTCACGAGGCCCATCGCGATGCCGCCGACGGGGGCCTTGATCGGTACGCCGGTGTCCATCAGCGCGAGCGTCGAGCCGCAGACGGAGCCCATCGACGACGACCCGTTCGACTCGAGCGTCTCCGAGACGAGGCGGATCGTGTACGGGAACTCGTCAGGACCCGGGATGACGGGCTCGAGCGCCCGCTGGGCGAGCGCGCCGTGGCCGATATCGCGCCGCTTGGGGCCGCGCATCATCCCCGTCTCGCCGACCGAGTACGGCGGGAAGTTGTAGTGGTGCATGTAGCGGCGCTCCTCCTCGAGCGAGAGGTCGTCGATCCGCTGGCCCTCTTTCGCCGTGCCGAGCGTGAGGAGCGTCATGATCTGCGTCTGGCCGCGCGTGAAGAGCGCCGATCCGTGTGTGCGCGGCGAGACGCGAACCTCGCACTCGATCGGGCGGATCTCCTCGGCGCCGCGTCCGTCGGGCCGGCGCTTCTCGATCGCGATCTTCGCGCGGACGAAGTCCTTGTAGACCGCCTCGGCGGCCTTCTTCACGAATTGCCGCGTCATCTGGTCCTTGACCGCCACGCCTTCGCTCTCGAGGGGCACTGGCCCGACCGGGAAAGGAAGCTCGATCTGCTCCACGATCCGATCGAAGAGGAGCTGACGCTTGACCGACTTCAGCTGCTTCGAGTCCTGCTCGGCGTCCGTGAGCGCACGGAGCTCCTCCTCGAACTGCTCGCCGACCGAACGCTTGACCGCCGTCAGCCGCTCGCGCTCGAGGATGACGTTCAGCGACGAGCGGACCTGGATCTGACGGATCATCTCCTCCTCGGTCGACTCCATCGTCAGCTCCGGGCAGAGCTCGGCGTGGATCTCGTCAGCGGCGACCGCTGCGTCGCGGAGGCCGACCAACGCGATCGCGCCACGAATCCGGTCGGCGTGCGCCGCTTCCAGCTCGGCCGTAAGGTTGCTGTCGAGCCACTTCGGCTTCCCGGTCTGGCTGCGGAGCTCCTCCTGAGCCTGGCAGAGCTTCCGGATCTCGGAGTGCGCGAGCTCGAGAGCCTCGATCAGCCGATCCTCGGGAACCTGGCTCGCGCCCGCCTCCACCATCGTGAGCGCATCCGCCGTCCCGACGACGGTGAGATCGAGCTCCGATTCGCTCTCGAGCTCGGGGAGGGTCGGGTTGACGGTGAGCTCGCCGTCGATGATCCCGATCCGAACGGCGCCCACCGGTCCGAGGAACGGGAGCGGCGAGATCATGAGCGCCGCCGACGCCCCGTTGATGCAGAGGATGTCGTGTGCGGTCACGAGGTCGGCCGAGAGGACCGTGCAGATCACCTGTGTCTCGTTCGTATAGCCCTTCGGCCAGAGGGGCCGGATCGGACGGTCGATCATGCGCGCGGTCAGGATTGCCTTCTCGGTCGGGCGCCCCTCGCGCTTGAAGAAGCCGCCGGGAATCTTCCCGGCCGCGTACATCCGCTCCTCGACGTCGACCGTGAGCGGGAAGAAGTCCGCTCCCTCGCGCGCTTCCATTCGTCCCTGAGCGGTCGCGAGGATCATCGTCTCGCCGCTTCGGACGAGGACGGCCCCGTCGGCTTGCTTGGCCAGGTGCCCCGTCTCGAAGACGATCTCGGACTGTCCGACCGGCGCCGTCACGGACGTCCGGGGCGAAACCTTCGTGCTCATGCTGCCTCCTTGTCTTCTCGGGAAGCGGAGGCGGAGGTTTGAGACAACTCCTCCCAGGAGCTCCCTCAAACTTCCACCGGCGCCTCCCGGTCGCCCGCGCTAGCGGCGCAGGCCTAGATCCTTGATCAGTGCCCGGTAGCCCTCCAGGTCCCTCTTCTGAAGGTAGTTCAGCAGGCGGCGGCGCCGGCCCACGAGTCTCAGCAGCCCGCGGCGTGAATGGTGGTCCTTTCGATGGGTGCGGAGATGCTCCGTGAGCTGCTCGATCCGGCGCGTGAGAAGCGCGATCTGCACTTGTGGCGAGCCGGTGTCGACGTTCTGACGGCCATAGGTCTCGACGACGTCGCGCTTCGCCTCCTTCGTGAGAGCCATCCCGACCTAGGCTACCAGAGGTGCCCGTAGATCCCGGGATCGCGGCGGGGCACCCGGCCACCGCCGACGCGGGGCTCGCGGTCCTCGCCGACGGGGGAACGGCTGCCGACGCCGCCGTCGCGGCTTCGCTCGCGTCGTGCGCGGCGGAGGTCGTCATGACCGGGCTCGCTGGCGGCGGGCACGCGATCTGGTTCGACGCCGGGAGCGGCCGGACGGAGCTCCTCGACTTCTTCGTCGCCGTCCCCGGTCTCCGCCAGCCGCCTCGGGAGCCCGAGCTCGTCCAGCTCGACGTCCCCTTCGGGACGGAGCTCGTCCACTACGCGGTCGGGATCGGCTCCTGTGCGGTCCCGGGCGTCCCGGCCGGCCTCCACGAGCTCTGGTCCCGCTACGGCCGTCTCCCGTGGCGGCGGCTCGTCGCGCCGGCGATCGCGATCGCCCGCGACGGCGTGCCGATGCCGCCCGCGCACGCGGCGTGCCTCGCCATGCTCGCGCCGGTGATGACCATGCGCGAGGGAGAAGCGATCTTCGCGCCCGCCGGCTCTCTCCTTGAGGCCGGCGATCTTCTCGTCCAGCCGAGGCTTGTGCACGCCTTCGAGCTCGTGGCCGAGGAGGGCGCGCTCTCCTTCTACCGCGGGTCGCTCGCCCGCTCCCTCCTCGATGTCATGGAGGAGCGCGGCGGGCTCGTCACGCACGACGACCTCGCCGCCTACCGCCCGCGCTGGCTCGCCCCGGTCGAGGTCGCCTACGCCGGAACTCGCGTCCTCACGCGTGGCGGGCTCGCTCCGCTCCGCTCCGCGCTCGTCCGCCTGCCGCCGCTCCGCGGACTTCCCTCCGGCCGGCGCGCGCTCGCCCTCGTTCGGGCACTCGCCGGCCACGAACGCTCCTGCGAGACGACCAACCTAACCGTCGTGGACGCGGACGGGAACGGCTGCGCGCTGACGACGAGTCTCGGGCTCGGATCGGGTGACTTCCTCCCCGGTCTCGACGTCCACCTGAACAGCATGCTGGGCGAGGCCGACCTGCTCGTCGGGCCGCTCGAGCCAGGAGCGCGAATGGAGAGCATGATGGCCCCGACGGCTGTGCTCGACGCCGAGGGATTGGTCTGCGTCGCCGGCGCTGCTGGTGGCACCCGGCTTCGAGGAGCGCTGACCCAGGTCCTCGCCGGCGTGCTCGACGAGGGGCTCGATCCACAGGCAGCCGTCGAGCGGGCGCGGCTCCACCCTGCGGGCTCGATCGTCCACCTCGAGCCCGGGTTCGACGCCGAGGTCGTCGAAGCCCTCGAGATCGAGGGTTTCACGGTGCGGCGCTGGGCCGCACCTCACCACTACTTCGGCGGCGTCAGCCTCGTAGGGAGGCGAGGACTCGCGGCGGACTCCCGACGTAGCGGGGCGGCGCGTCCCCTTCGATGATCCCCTCGTCGACCGGGATCCAGCCGAGCGAGCCGCAGCGCGGACAGCCGGGATTCGTCTTCACCGTGCCGCCGACCTTCGGCTTCGCGTACGTCCTGGCGCACGACCGGCACTGGACGGTGACGAGGACCGTGAGGCTTTCCATGTCATGAAGGTTCCCGAAAGCCACGCAAATCTTGCGGTTCGAAAAATCTTTACGACCCGTATGGCGCTTCAGATCGGCGGCGACGCCGTGCGGGCGGCCTCGACGTCGAGCGCGATCTGCCGGACGAGCTCCTGCTCGCTCGCGAACGCGCGCTCGTCTCGAAGGCGGCTCCACAGCTCGAGACGGACGTTCTCGCCGTAGAGGTCGCCGCGAAAGTCGAGGAGGAACGCCTCGACGCGTCTCTCGACGCCGCCGTAGTGCGGGTTGACGCCGATCGAGAGGGCCGTCCGGTACCGCCCGCGCGGCGACACCGCCTCGCCGGCGTAGATCCCGTACGCGGGAACGAGCAAGTCCGGCGCGACGGAGAGGTTTGCGGTCGGAAACCCGAGCGTTCCCCCGCGCTGGTCGCCCGCGACGACGACTCCCTCGACCTCGGGCGGCCGACCTAGGAGCTGGGCGGCCGCGACGACGTTCCCCTCCCGGAGCAACTCCCGAATGCGGCTCGACGAGACGTCGCCGACGAGGTCGACCGTTCGCGCCTCGAAGCCGAGGCGGCCAAGCAGCTCGAGATCGCCGCGCCGGCCGGCGCCGAAGCGAAACCCCTCCCCCGCGACGACGACTCGCGCCCCGAGTGGCCGCAGCACCGCGTCAGCGAACGCCTCCGGCGCTAGGCGTGCGAGTTCTCGCGTGAACGAGACGACCAGGACGTCGTCCGGACCGACCTCGCCGATGAGCTCGAGCCGGCGTGGAAGCGACGTCAGGAGCTGCACCTCGTACCCCAGAACGGAGCGCGGGTGGGGGTCGAACGTGACGACCGCGGAGCGAGCACCTGCGCGGATCGCCTCCTCGATCACGGCCCGGTGACCCCGATGGACGCCGTCGAACGTCCCGATCGCGACCGCTCGCTCGGCGGGCTCGGCGTCGGCGGGAGAGCGTAGGACGTTCACGCGAGGACCGTCTCCGGGTGGGCGGTCCCGCCGGCGGCGCGGGCGATCGCGACGAGCTCCCCCCGGCGGGTGAGCGCGACGAGGCCGTCCTCCGACGTCTCGACCGCCCGGCCCCTCGCGACCGCCGCCGCCTCGAGCTCGTCGAGCTCACGGGAGGGAAGGTGTGGGACGGCAGCGAGCGGCGGGAGCATGCGCTCCTCGTCGGCGTCCTCGACGCGAAACGGGCCGACCGCCGTCCGCCGAAGCTCGAGACAGTGGCCGCCGAGGAGATCGGCGATCGCCCGGACGTATGTCCCGCTCGAGACGTGGAGCGCGATCTCGAGGTCGGGAGGCTCAAACCGGAGAACCGTGAGATCGTGCACGGTGGAGCGCCGCCTGGGCATCTCGACGGCGACGCCGCGCCGGTGGAGGCGGTAAGCACGCTCGCCGCCGATCTTGACGGCCGAGGCGAGTGGCACCTGCAGGTCGAGCTCGCCGCCGAGTGCGTCGAGCGCGTCGCGCGAGGCGATCTCCGTCCGCTCGACCTCTTCGCCCTCGACGTCGCCGGTCGACGTGCGGACGCCGAGTCGAATGAGGGTCACGTAACGCTTGTCGAGGGCGGAGAGGTACCGCGCGAGGCGGGTGGCGCGCCCGAGGAGGCAGACGAGGAGGCCGGTGGCGAAGGGGTCGAGCGTTCCCGTGTGGCCCGCTTTCAGCCGGAAGCGCGCCCGCACGCGGCGGACGACCGCGAAGGACGAGGGGCCGCGCTCCTTGTCGACGAGCACGAGGCCACCGGTCACGCCGAGATCTTCTTACGAGCCGCTGGTCTGCGCGAGGAACTCGCGGCGGATGAAGTCGGTGATCTCGCCGACGCTCGCGTCCGACGGGAACCCGGCCGCCTGACGATGGCCGCCGCCGCCGCTCTTCCGCGCGATCGCCGAGACGTCGAGGTTCTCCTCCGTCGTCCGCAGGCTGACGCGCCGGGTCGGGCCGTTCGTCGACGGGGGCTCGCGAATCAGGGCGGCCATCTCGGCGCCTTCGACGGCCCGCAGGTAGTCGATGATGCCCTCGGAGAAGGGCTCCTCGGCCCCGGCCTCCTCGAAGTCCCGTCGCTCGAGGTGGGACACGATCACGCGCCCGCCC
>JALZFU010000210.1 GCA_030861385.1 Actinomycetota bacterium | reverse complement strand
CCGCTTCGTGCCAGCGAAACGTTCCACCCCAGGCGATCCGCGAAGCGGCGGACAGGGGCGAGAGGAGCTCCTCGAGGAGTCGTTCGAGCTCGTCGCTCGTCCGCGAGCGGGCGAGCGCCGCCCTGATGGCACGGGCAACTCGTGCCGCCCTCGCGCGCTCGATCTGGTCGAGGAGGACGAAGAGGAGCGCGATCCCGCCCGCGGCGAGCGTGAGGAGCGGAAGGCCGGCAACGAGGGCGAGGAGCGCAACGACGCCACTCCCGACCGGAAGGAGCCCGGAGCTCGCCGTCGCCGTCTTGACGAGCCGCCCCGCGGAGACGCGTTTGCGCGAGCGAAGGGCGCGCACCTCGGCGATCTCCTCCTCTGAGAGCACTGACGAGGGGTCTTCGCCCCGCTCGATCGCGACGAACGCCTTCGCGATGACGGGGTGAAACTGCGTTCCGCGGTTTCGCTCGATCTCGGCGAGGGCCGTCTCCCGCGGGAGCGCCTCTCGATACGGGCGGTCGCTCGTCATCGCGTCGTAGCTGTCCGCGATGACCAGGAAGTGGGAAATGAGGGGGATCTCGTCGGGATCCATCGCGTAGTAGCCGCGGCCGTCGAAGCGCTCGTGGTGGTACTCGACCGCTCGGGCCTCGCCCGACGCGAAGCTGAACTCGTTCAGAAGGCGGGCCGAGAGGCGCGGGTGTCGGCGCATCGACGCCCACTCCTCTTCGTCGAGCTTCGTCGGCTTGTTCAAGATCGAGGCGTCGACGGCGATCTTCCCCAGATCGTGCAGCCGCCCGGCTCGCCAGACGCGTGCCACCTCCGACTCCGAGAGGCCGAAGGCGCGGGCGAGGCCGGCCGCGTACGCGGCGACTCGCTCCGAGTGACGGGCCGTGTACGTGTCGCGCTCGTCGATCACGTTCGCGAAGGTCTCGAGCGCTCGGCCCGTCTGCTCCTGGAGGCTGACGAGGCGCGAGTGCGCCTGGTAGACGGCGAGAGCGAGCGGCAGGAGGGTCACGACCGCCCACGGCTCGCTGATCATGAAGAGGGCGAAAGCGACCCCGAAGCAAACCTCGCCGACGATGGGCGGAAGCTCCGTTCGCAGTTGCTCGAGCGTCGGCCCGTGCCCGGGGGAGCTGAGGGCGATGATCCCCTCGACGAGCACGTTGTTCGCGGTGTACATGACGACCGTGAGGGCGGCGATCGCGCCGAGGTCGCCCGGGAGCGAGACGGCGCCGGGTGTTCCGCCGGCGGCGATGAACGCGCATCCGCCCAGCGCCGACGCGATGCTGAAGACGCTTGCGTTGTACGCGAGCTGACGATACGAGGCGCCGCGCAGGGAGTCGACTGCGAGGACTCCGAACGCCGCGATCAAGGCGGCCGGCCACGGTCCGAGGACGAGGCTCGCCGCCACGTGGATCCCGGTCGAGAAGCTGAACGACGCCGTCTCGGTCGACGACGGATGACGCGGACCCGAGACGTGAGCGAGCTCCGTGAGTATGACCGCCGCGCCGAAGAGCGCGAGCGTGGCGACCGGGACGTCGACGCTCCTGACGCTTGCGAACGTCAGGAGGACGACACCGGTCGCCACCGTTCCCGCGAAGAGCGCGCGCGCCGAGAAAGAAACGCGCATCGGGACTTAGCGGTGAGCCGCTACGGTCCCCACTTCTTGCCGGCGCCGGCGGCCAGGATGAGCGCGCCGATCACGGCGAGGCGATAGCTCCAGGCGTAGAGCCGCAGCATAGGTCCTCCTTGGTCGTGGGACATCTCTTCGCAGCCTGGAGGGTGCTCGCCGTCTGTCTATCCCCCGCCTAGGGCAGTTTTCGGCCAAGAGCGACGGTGTGCTCGTCGGCTCCGCGAGGCCCGAGCGCTCGGCAAGGGGGCCGGGGTCCCCGGCCCCTTGCCTGCCGTTCGTCGGGGGCTAGTCGCGGAAGATCTGCCCGCGGATCTCGCCTTGCGGGAACCTCTCCGTGTGGACGTTCGCGTAGGTCCGCTGCGCACGCATCGCCCGGACGACCTCGTCGAACGCTCCGGGCTCGATCCCCTGTGCCTCGGGACCGATGATGTCGGCAGCGTCGATCGTCCCCGTGACGGTGCCCGCGCGAGCCGGGCAAGCCGGCTTGTCGCCGCCTCCGCAGAGGAAGGCGATGACTCCGCCGTTCACGCGTCTTTGCGCGAAGTGAATGTGGGCGAACAACGCGTTGCTTTCGAGACGCGAGTACCTAAGCCGATAGCGCAGGACGCCGCCCACGAGGTCGACGTCGAGGCTCCCTCGACCGGTCGTCGAGATGGCTGGAACCTCGTTGAACCCCGTCAGGTGAGCGTCGAAGTCGAGCCTCGAGCCACCCCTCGACATGGCGGAGGAGGCCGCGAGGGCCACAACCGCAGCGAGGGTGGCAACGAGCGATGCCGCTATTCCGAGTTTCTTCATCGTTCCTCCTTGTCTTCCCGCCTCGCCTCGCCTGGCGGCGGGGGTAGCGGCGTGAAGCCACGTCGGCCCCTCAGCGTGATCTGCCTCGACCCGTCACCTCCTTTCCGCCTTTCGCCGAGGACCCGACCACGTCGGGTTTGACGGCGAATCTAGTGCGAGAGGCGCGCACTGCCTACTGGTCGGACGGCTAGTGGGAGCCCGAGCAGCGGCAGCGTGAGCGGTCGCCGCAGATGGCGAGGCGAGTCTCGCTCCGCGGCCGCGTCGTCCCGTTGGTCTTCTAGCTTTCGCCCGTGCGAGGCGTTCTTCGCGAGGGTTGGCGCCTGTACCGCGAGCACTGGGTGTACGTCGTTCGCCTCGCCGCTGCCTTCTACGTCGGGCTCACGGTTCTGTCCGCCTTCGTGCTTCTCCAGCTTGGCCCGTTCGGTCTCGTCGTCGTTACCTACCTCTGGCTCTTGAGCGTCTTTTGGCTCCAGGCCCCGCTTGCGAAGCTCGCCGCCGACGCGCACGCAGGACTGCCGCGGGCCGGCGTCAGGAGGACGTTCGAGCACGTGTATCCACGGGCCGGTCGCATCACCGGCGGGAGCGCGCTCGTCGCGCTCGGCGTCGGAGCAGCTTCGCTTCTCCTCTGGGTGCCCGCCCTGCTCTTGCTGACGCGCTGGTCGCTCGTCGTCCCCGTCGTCACGCTCGAGAACGTCGGCCTCTTCGGCTCGTTTGCCCGCAGCCGCGACCTCGTCCGCGGGCGCGGCTGGCGCGTGTTCGGCGGCGTCGTCGCAAGCGGCGTCGCGCTCACGGTCGTCTGGATCGTCGTCGCCTTGCTCGTAGGCGCCGTCAGCCTCGCGACCGGCGACTCCCTGGTCGCCCGGCTCCTCGCGGCGCTCGTCGCGATCGTCGTCCTGAGCGTCGCCGTCCCCGTGATCGGCCTTTCCTGGGTCGCCGCGTACCTCCGTCTCGCGGAAGACCTTCCGCCGGGTACGTTCGCCGAGCCCGAGCGCCTGCACGCGTCGCAGTCGCTCGACCTCGCATGGGAGCTCTACCGGAGTCGCGCACCTCGTGTCGTCGCGCTCGGACTTCTCGTGTCGCTCCCCGTGTCGCTCGCCCAGCTCGCGGCCTTCGTGCTCGCGGGAGACTTCGCCGCCCCCGTCGGCGTCGCGTCCGCACTGGTGGGCTACGTCTGGTTGTCGGGACTCTTTTCGGTCGGCTTGACGTTCGACCGGACGTCGACCCGGGGGTGGCTCTCGGACCTCGCCCGCCGAACGCGCCCCGACCTTCCCCGGCTCGCGGTCGTCGGGCTCGTCGCGGGAGCGGTCTTCGCCACCGTGCTCGGGTTGCTTCTGCTCGCCCGCTGGGCGCTCGTCGGGCCGGCGGCCGTCGAAGGATCGGCGAGCCTCCGCGGCGCGTTCGCGCGAAGCGCGGCACTCGTCTCGGGACGGCGCGGCCGCTTCCTCGTGCTCGTCGCTCTCAGCCTCTTCGCCGCCGTGCTCGTCGGGATCGCCGTCCTGATGCTCGTGCCGCCCGTCGGCGGGGCGGCCGGCGCCTTCCTTCTCGCGTTCCTCGCAAACGCGCTCGCGGGACCGTACGTGGGGCTCGCGTGGGCGGACGCGTATCGCCGCCTACGCGGGGTCGCGGCAGGCGT
>JALZFU010000191.1 GCA_030861385.1 Actinomycetota bacterium | reverse complement strand
CTTCGACGCCGATCGCAAGGGCCTGCGCCAGATCGCGACCGAGTCACGGGCGCTGGCGCAGCGCGTGCGCGAGGGGACGATCAGCCCGCCCGAGCTCTCTGGCGGCACGTTCACGGTCTCGAACCTCGGCATGTACGGAGTCGACGCGTTCCTCGCCGTCCTGAACCCGCCCCAGGCGGCGATCCTCGCCGTCGGGCGGATCGTCGAGAAGATCGTGCCTAGGGACGGCGCGCCCGCGGTCCGGCCGACGTTGACCCTCTCGGTCTCGTTCGATCACCGCGTCGTGGACGGTGCCCGGGGCGCCGAGTTCCTGGACACCCTCGCCTCGCTCGTGGAGGAGCCCGCGGGGTTGGTCGCGTGACGATCGTCGACCACCGGGTTCGCGGCGGCGGCGACCTGGTTCGCGCCGACCAGCTCGAGCGCGAGCCCGCGCTCGGCGAGCTCGCGCCGATCGTCGCCGGCACCGAGCGGCGAACGGGGAACGCAGTCGGGATCGAGAGCCCCTACGATCGTTCGCCCGTCGCCGTCGTCCACCGCGCCGGGCCGGCCGAGATCGAGGCAGCGATCACGGCGGCGCGGGAGGGGTTCGCGACGACGAGGAGGCTCCCCTCGTGGCGCCGCTCCGAGATCCTCGAGCGCGTGAGCGCCGGGATCGGGGCGCAGAAGGAGGAACTCGCCCGCACGATCGCGCTCGAGGGCGGAAAGCCGATCAAGACGGCACGGGTCGAGGTCGACCGCGCCGCGTTTACGTTCAAGGTGGCGGCCGAGGAGGCGAAGCGGATCTACGGCGAGATCGTCCCGCTCGACTGGATCCCCGGAACCGAGGGGCGGATCGCCCACGTCCGACGCGTGCCGCTCGGGCCGGTGGCCGGGATCACACCGTTCAACTTCCCGCTCATGCTCGTCGCGCACAAGGTGGCCCCCTCGCTCGCGGCCGGGAACCCGATCGTCGTCCGCCCCGCGTCGCAGACGCCCGTCTCCTCCTTCCGCCTCGCGCGGCTCGTGCTCGAGGCCGGGTGGCCCGAAAAGGGCATCGCCGTCGTCCCCTCGTCAACGGCGGACGCGCGCCCGCTCGTCGAGGACGAGCGGATCGCGATGCTCACCTTCACCGGGAGCCCAGCGGTCGGGTGGTCGCTCCGCTCGCGCGCGGGGCGAAAGCGCGTGACGCTCGAGCTGGGCGGGAACGCGCCCGTGATCGTGAACGCCGACGCCGACCCCGCGTTCGCGGCCGAGCGGGTCGCCTGGGGCGCGAACGTGCAATCGGGTCAGTCGTGCATCTCGGTTCAGCGTGTCTACGTCCACTCCTCGCTCTGGGACGCCTTCGTCTCGGGCCTCGTCGAGCGCGTCGGCGCGCTCGCGGCCGGCGACCCGCTCGACGAGGAGACGGACGTCGGGCCGCTCATCGACGACGGCGCGCGCGAGCGCGTGCAGGCGTGGGTCGAGGAAGCGATCGCCGGCGGCGCGCGCGCGCTCGTCGGGGGCGAGGCCGACGGGCCGGTCTGGCAACCGACCGTACTCACAGACGTCCAAGAGGACATGAAGGTCGCCTGCGAGGAGGTGTTCGCGCCCGTCGTCAGCCTCTTCCGCTTCGACGACGTGCGCGAGGCCATTCGCGCCGCGGGGACGAGCTCCTTCGGGCTCCAGGCTGGGCTCTTCACGAACGACGTCGGCGTGATCGACGCGGCGTTCGAGGAGATCGAGGTCGGCGGGCTGATGGTGAACGACGTCCCGACTTTCCGCGTCGACCACATGCCCTACGGCGGCGTAAAGCAGTCGGGATTCGGCCGCGAGGGCCTCCGCTACGCGATCGAGGAGATGACGGAGCTGAAGCTCGTCACCTTCAACCACCGAGGGCGATGAGGCGGACGGCGCACCCGTGACCCCTGTCCTCGACGCCGCCCACGAGCTGGAGAAGGCACGCGGCCGGGCGCCCGCGCCTCCGCCCGAGGAACGCGAGGATCGCCTTCGCCGCGCCCGTGCCGCCCTCGCGGCGAACGAGCTCGACGGCCTCGTCGCGTACGGGACGGCGGGAGGGAACTCCGACCCGATTCGCTACCTGGCCGGCTACGTCCACGTCTTCCCGACCGCGAGCTCGCTGCTCCTCCTTCCGCTCGAGCGCGATCCGATCCTGCTCGTCGACCAGCCTTGGCATCTCGAGGAGGCGCACAGGATGTCCTGGATCGACGACGTCCGCTCCTACCCGCCCCCCGCGCGCCGCTGGCTCGCGGAGGAGCTCCGTTCCACCGTCCGCGAGGCGCTCGAGACGGCAGGGCTCGAGCGCGGCCGAATCGGGCTTTTCGAGGGCGAGACGCCCGCCGTCTACCGGGACGCGCTCGCCGCGAGCGGGTCGGATACACAGCTCGTCGAGGCCGCACCCGTCTGGCACGAGCTCGTCGCGACGCCGTCCGACTACGACGCGGAAAGCATCCGAGCGACCGCGGCCGTGGCGGACGAGGGTCTCG
>JALZFU010000175.1 GCA_030861385.1 Actinomycetota bacterium | reverse complement strand
GCTGTGGACCGAGTCGACGACGATGACGACGCTGATGGTGGAGCGGCCGCGTCGGGCGCTCGAGCGTCACTAGACTGATTCCGATGGAGACGTCGCTGCCCGTGGCCGACCGTCCGCGCCGGCCCGAGTGGATGAAGGTGCGCGCGCCGAGCGCCGGCTCGCGCTACTACGACGTGAAGAAGCTGATCCACGGCGCGAGCCTCCACACGATCTGCGAGGAAGCGCGCTGCCCGAATATCGCGGAGTGCTGGGGCCGCGGGACGGCGACGTTCCAGATCCTCGGCGACACGTGCACCCGTGCCTGCCGCTACTGCTAAGTCCATTCCGGCCGCCCCGACGCGCCGCCCGATCCGCTCGAGCCCCTCCGCCTCGCGCGAGCGGCGGCCGGGATGCAGCTCAGGCACGTCGTCGTGACGTCCGTCGACCGCGACGACCTCCCCGACCGCGGGGCGGGGCACTACGCGGCGACGATCCGGGCGCTCAAGGCGAAGCTCCCCGGCTCGTCGGTCGAGGTGCTGACGCCGGACTTCCTGGGCGTCGAGGAGGACGCTCTCCGCACCGTTCTCGCCGAGCGGCCTGAGGTCTTCAACCACAACATCGAGACGGTGCGCCGGATACACCGGAAGATGCGCGGGGCGAAGGCCTCGTACGAGGGGGCGCTCCGGCTCCTCCAGCGCGCGAAGGAGATCGCGAACTACCCGGTGATGACGAAGTCCGGGATCATCGTCGGCCTCGGCGAGACGAACGAAGAGATCGTGGAGACGATGCGCGACCTTCGCGAGCACGACGTCGACGTCGTCACGATCGGTCAGTACCTGCAGCCGTCGTCGCGGCACGCGCCGATCGACCGCTGGGTCCACCCGGACGAGTTCCGCTGGTTCCGCGAGCAGGGCGAGGAGATCGGATTCGGATCGGTGTTCTCGGGACCGCTCGTTCGCTCGTCGTATCGCGCCGACGAGCAGCGGCACGCTGCCGAGATCGGCCGCGGCGCGGTTGCCTATTAGCGGGGTCACGGCCACCGGATACGGCTCGGCGGAGCACGCGCGACCGCTCGCGATCGAGGACGCGCAGGCGCTCTGGTCTCCGGCCGCTCCCTACCTGAACACGGCGAGCTTCGGGCTTCCACCGCGCCCGGCGTGGGACGCCCTCCAGGAGGCCCTCGCCGACTGGCGGCACGGGCGCACGAGCTGGGAGGGCTGGTGCGCGACGATCGACGAGGCCCGCACCTCGTTCGCCCGTCTCGTCGGCGTCGCTCCCGACGACGTCGCGGTCGGGGGGAGCGTCTCCGAGCTCCTCGGCCTCGTCGCCGCCTCGCTCCCGAACGGGGCGCGGGTCGTCGCGCCCGAGATCGACTTCACGTCGCTCCTGTATCCGTTTCTCGCCCACGCCGACCGGGGCGTCGAGACGCGCACCGTCCCAATCGCGCGACTCGCCGAGTGCATCGACTCGAGGACGACCGTCGTCGCCGTGAGCGTCGTCCAGTCCGCGACGGGCGAGGTCGTCGACCTCGACGCCGTCGTGGCAGCCGCCCGGGAACATGACGCGCTCGTCGTTCTCGACGCGACGCACGCCTGCGGCTGGCTGCCGATCGACGCCGCCCGAGCGGATTTCGTGGCGGCGGCCGCCTACAAGTGGCTCATGTCCCCGCGTGGGACCGCGTTCCTCACCGTCGGGCCCAATCACCGGGAGCGCCTCCGTCCGCTCGCGGCGAACTGGTGGGCCGGCGAGGACCCGTACGGGACCTACTACGGCCCCCCGCTTCTCCTCGCGCGCGAGGCGCGGCGCTTCGACTTCTCGCCGGCGTGGTTCTCATGGGTCGGGACGGCGCCCGCGCTCGACCTGGTCGAGCGGATCGGCGTCGAGGCGATCCACGCGCACGATCTCGCGCTCGCGAACCGCTTTCGGGCCGGCCTCGGCCTCCCGCCCGACGACTCCGCGATCGTGCGCGTCTCCGTGCCCGACGCCGAGGAACGCTTCCGGCGGGCCGGGATCCGCGCCGCCGTCCGCGCAGGGACGCTGCGGGCGTCGTTCCACGTCTACAACACCGAGAGCGACGTGGACGCCGCGCTCTCGGCCCTCGCCTAGCGGACCGCGGCGGAAGCTTTCAGAGCGACGAGACCGCCCGCGCGGCCGCGTCGGGACCGAGCGTCCATCCCCAGTTCGGGCCGACGATCTTGGCGCGGTAGCGGCTGCCGCGCCAGTGGGGACGGATCCAGAGCCCGAACCGCCCAGTCGGCCGGTGCGTGAGGATCCCCATCAGCCGCATCCAGCGCCCGCCGCGGTACGAGTCGATGTAAACGTTGCGACCGTAGGGATCGAGCGGAACGCCCGAGGGGGTGAAGCGGTAGCCGAAGATCGGGCGTCCGTGGAACGTCGCGCGGCCGCGCACGATTTCGCTCCGCCACTTGCAGCAATAGGTCCAGAGCTCGAGCCTCGTCGGCGCGCCCCACCAGCGCGAGAAGCGAAGCTCGACGGGACCTCCGCGCAGGCGCCGCCACGCCTGGAGCGCCCAGAGCCTCCCGTCGCCCGTCTGCCTCAGCATCACGGGCATCGGGAGGCGGACGGCGCGCGAGGGGAACGAGACGTCCCGGCCCGCGGCGCGGCTCCAGCGGACGCGGCCACGCGGCGAGACGACCGCCGACATGCGGTGCCCCGACTTCGTGTAGGTGATCGTCGCGAAGCCCCGCGCGTCCACCCGGAAGCGCGCGTTCTTTGCGTCTCCGGCGATCTTGATGGAGGCCTCGGCGGCGGCCGGCAGCGCGAGTGCTGCGAGGATGCCGAGGGTCAGGAGCGTCGTGCGAAGGGGTGGCATGAGCCTCCTTCCCTGTCGGTCTCTCGACGCGGGAGGGTGCCAGCCGGCTCCGCGAGGCGGCGGAAAGGCCGGGCATTCTTGCCGAATGCTTACAGCTCGAGCTCGCGCCGCTTAGCGCGTCGCGCGCGCGTGCGGGCGTGCCATCGCTCGGTAGTCGAGCGCCGCTTCCAGGACGGTCTCGTCCACGCCTCGGTCTCGCGCGACCTCGCGGAGGGGGCGGCCCGAGGCGGCCGCGTCCTTGACGATCTCGGTCGCGAGGTCGTAGCCGACGTAGGGGTTGAGCGCGGTCGCGGCCGACAACGTGAGCTCGGCGTAGCGCTCGCACACCTCGCGGTTGGCTTCGATCCCATCCACGCACTTCTCCGCGAGAAGCCGGGCGGCGGCCGCGAGAAGGCGGATCGAGTCGAGGAGGTTCCGCGCGATCAGCGGAACGAACACGTTCAGCTCGAAATGTCCCTGCATGCCCCCCGCGCTGATCGCGACATCGTTGCCGATGACCTGGGCCGCGACCTGCGTCGCCACCTCGGGGATCACGGGGTTGACCTTCCCGGGCATGATCGAACTCCCCTTCTGGAGCTCCGGAAGGCGGACCTCGGCGAGGCCGGCGCGTGGGCCGGAGCCCATGAGCCGCAGGTCGTTCCCGATCTTCGTCATCGAGACCGCGACCGTCTTCAGGGCGCCCGAGACCTCCACGAGCGAGTCGCGTGCCGCCTGCGCCTCGAACGCGTCCGCCGGCGGGCCGATCTCGAGCCCCGTCTCGTCAGCGAGCCGGCGTCGGACGCGCTCGGCGAACTCAGGATGGGTGTTGAGGCCGGTGCCGACCGCCGTTCCACCGAGCGGGATGCGGCCGACGCGGCCGAGGGTCGCCTCGACCCGCGCGCCGCCCTCGCGGACCTGCGCCGCGTAGCCCGCGAACTCCTGCCCGAGCGTGACGGGGACAGCGTCCATCAGGTGCGTGCGCCCCGCCTTGACGACGTCCTCGAACTCCTCCGCCTTCGCCGCGAGCGACTCCGCGAGCCTCCCGAGCGCCGGGAGGAGATCGCTCGTCAGCTCGCCGAGCGCCGCCAGGTGAACCGCCGAGGGGAAGACGTCGTTCGACGACTGCCCCAGGTTGACGTGGTCGTTCGCGTGCACGCCCACGCCGGCGAGCGACGCAATGACTTCGTTGGCGTTCATGTTCGTGGACGTCCCCGAGCCCGTCTGGAAGACGTCGATCGGAAACTCGTCGTCGAGCTCCCCCGCCGCGACGCGCTCGGCGGCCGCGGCGATCCGCTCCGCGACCTCGGGGTCGAGGAGACCGAGCTCAGCGTTCACGCGCGCTGCGGCCGCCTTGATCCTCCCCAGCCAGCGGACGACGGAAGCGGGCATCGGCTCGCCCGACACCGGAAAGTTTGCGATCGCCTTCTCGGTCTCGGGACCCCAAAGCCGGCTTGCCGCCTCGGTCTCCATAACGCCGGCGAGTGTACCGTCGGGGGCTTCCGTCCCTCGCCGGCGACGGACGCCGAGACGCACGCGTGCGCGCTCGCAGGAGAGCAAACTAGGCCCTGATGGAGGGCGGAGCCGCCTCGGCCCGTTGCTCACGGATCCGCCGCCGCACCGGCTCGGTCAGGAGCTCCGAGGGAGCCCAGCCGACGTAGCCACAGCGTGGGCACTACCCGGGATCGGTCGGGCGCGGCGGCGGCGCGGCGACCTTGCGCGCTTCGCGGCAGCGAGACACCCGACGCGAACCTTTCCCAGGCAGCGGTTCGATCGGCTTTCGCCGAGGGGCCGCTCAGTCCCCCGCCGCGGGGTAGCCCCTCGCGCCTGCGGCGCCCTCCCTAATCGGTCGAGTACTTCGGCTGGACCTTCTCGCCCCGGATCCGTGCGATCGCGTTGTTCGCGGCGATCGCGGCCTCTCCCATCCCGACCGTGATGAGCGTGATCTTTCCGTCGTACCCCGCGACGTCCCCGGCCGCGTAGACGGCCGGGATCGACGTCTCCATCGTCTTCGCCTCGACCAGGATCTGCCGCTTCCCGTGCAGCTCGAGGCCCCACTCGGCGATCGAGCCGAGATGGGAGTGGAAGCCGAGCAGCGTGATGAGGGCGTCGCAGCCGACCTCGTGCGTCTTCCCCGTCGCAGTGTCCTCGACGACGACGACCTCGACGGAGCCGTTCCCGCGAATCTCCCGAATTTCGGCGGGGACGAGGATGCGAACCTTCCCCTCCGCCTCGAGCTTCCGCGCCGCGCTGACCGACGACTCGAGCGCGCGGAAGCGGTCGCGCCGATGGACCAGCGTGATCGGGAGGTTCGCTGTGTCCTGGAGCCCGAGCGTCCAGTCGAGGGCCGAGTCGCCGCCTCCGACGATCACGCAGCTCTTGCCCTCGAACGCATCCTTCGGGCGGACGAAGTAGTGGAGCCCCTTGCCCTCCCACTCGTCGATGCCGTCGATCCCGAGCTTGCGAGGCTCGAACGCCCCGTGGCCGGCGGTCACGATGATCGAGCGGGTGAGGATGGGGCGGCCGGAGTGCGTCGTGATCCGCAGAAGCTCGGCACCGTTCTCGCCCACCCGGTCGAGATCCTTGACCTCTTCGCCGAGGAGAACCTCCGGACCGAACTGAAGACCCTGCTGGGCGCAGAGATCGACGAGGCCCTGCCCGACGATCTTCGGATGTCCGGCGACGTCGAAGATGTGCTTCTCCGGGTATACGGCCGCGACCTGGCCACCGAGCTGCTCGAGGCTCTCGACGATGCAGACCGACGCCTCGCGGTGGCCGGCGTAGTAGGCGGCGGAGAGCCCGACGGGCCCGGCACCGATGATCGTGACGTCGAAGACGGTGTCGCTCACCCGCGGCCGATGCTAGCCGCTCGCTCGCGCGCGAGAAGGTCCGTCAGTGCGCGCAGCCGGAGCCGCAGCCGCCGCCCGCGTGCATTGCGGGCTCGCCCTCGGCGACGCCCTCCTTCGCCTGGAAGGACGACCCGCACCCGCACGCCGCCTGGACGTTCGGGTTGTTGATCGCGAACCCGGCGCCCATGAGCGCGTCCACGTAGTCGATCTCGGAGCCGACGAGGTAGGGGGCGCTGAACGGGTCGACCACCACCTTGACGCCGTGCACCTCGATCTCGTTGTCGCCGTCCTGGGGGCCGCGGTCGAAGCCGAGCGCGTACTGGAAGCCGGAGCAGCCGCCGCCCTGGATGGCAACGCGAAGGACGCTGACCTCGCCCTCGGGCTCCTCCGCCATGAGGGCGCGAATCTTCGTGGCGGCGTTCTCTGTGACCGTGATCATCCGAGTCGCAGTCTACCAGGGGCGTCCGCGGGGAAAAGCACCGCGTTTGTGACGGGTGTTGCCCAGCACAACTCCCCGCTCACGCCGCCCTTTTGCCACGCTCGCGCGAGCGGCTTGTGACGCAGTAGTATCCGCCTCGGATCCGCGTGCCGCTCGCCTCGCTCGACGACTGGTTCCCGTTCCTCGCGTACGCGTTCTTCGCCTTCGCGATCCCGGCCTCGATGGTGGCGATGTCGTTCCTCTTCGCCTCGCCCGCCCGGCGCTCGCGCGCCCGCGTCATCCCCTTCGAGTCCGGTGTCTCGACCGGACCGCCGAAGCAGCAGCGCTTCACGATCAGCTTCTACCTGACGGCGATGCTCTTCATCGTCTTCGACATCGAGATCGTGTTCCTCTTCCCCGTCGCCGTGATCCTCGAGCGCGTCGGGACGTTCGCGCTGGCCGAGTTCGGGTTCTTCATCGCGATTCTCGCCGTCGCGTACATCTACATCTGGCGGAAGGGAGCCCTCGAATGGCGGTAGACGGACGCCGGAAGCGCCTCGCTGATTACGGGCTCAATTCGGAGCGGCTCCTCATGGGGAAGTACGGCCCGAAGCGCGACGAGCCGTCGAAGTTCGAGCAGGACCTCGGCGATCTCGAGAGCCGCCTCATGCTGACGACCGTGGAGAAGGCGGTCGCGTGGGCTCAGGGGAGCTCGATCTGGCCGGACACGTTCGGGCTCGCGTGCTGCGCGATCGAGATGATGTCCATCGTCTCGTCGCGTTACGACGTCGCGCGCTTCGGGGCCGAGGTGTTCCGGAACTCGCCGCGCCAGGCCGACCTGCTCATCGTCTCGGGGCGGCTCTCGCACAAGATGGCCGCTCCCTTCCGCCAGATCTACGACCAGATGCTCGAGCCCAAGTGGGTGATCGCGATGGGCGCCTGCGCGAGCTCGGCGGGGATGTTCAACAACTACGCGGTCGTCCAAGGCGTCGACAAGGTGGTCCCGGTCGACATCTACATCCCGGGTTGCCCGCCCCGCCCCGAGGCCGTCCTCGAGGGGATCGTCCGCCTGCAGGAGAAGATCAAGGCGGGCGTACCCCCGGCGTACGAGATCGCGAGATCCGGCGCGTGACGTACGACGACCTCCCGGGCCTCGTCGAGACGAGAAGCGCGCATGGCGAGACGACGCTCGTCGTCGAGCGAGAGCGGCTGCTCGACGCGGCGCGGCAGCTCCGCGACCTCGCCGGCTTCAACTTCCTCGCCGACATCGTCGCGACCGACTACCTCGGGTGGGGCGACGCCGCGGTCGCCGGCTACTGGGCCTCGCCGCCTCCAGACGCCGAGCGCGGCTGGCAGCCGAGCGCCCGCGACATCAACGCGCCGTTCCCCGGCTCGCAGGGCCTAGAGAAGCTCCCCGAGCCGAAGCGGAAGCGATTCTCGGTCTCGTACCATCTCCTCGCGCTCGCGCCCGAGGCGAGACGGGTCCGGCTGCAAGTTTGGGCGGACGAGGGCGAGGCGGTCGCGAGCGTGGTCGAGCTCTGGCCAGGCGCCGACTGGTTCGAACGGGAGATCTGGGACCTCATGGGAGTCCCGATCGAGGGCCACCCCAACCTCGCGCGGATCATCATGGACGACGACTGGGACGGCCACCCGCTTCGCAAGGACTACCCGCTGGGCGGCGAGCCCGTCCGGTTCTCGGAGGCCGAGTAGGTGGCGGTCGCGGTCCATCCAGGCCGTGCGGGAGCACCGTACACGGGGTCGAAGATTCCGTCGCCCATCCCGAGCGTGCTCCAGGTCGACCCCGCCCTCCGCGAGGAGGGCGACATCCTCGAGATCAACTTCGGACCGAACCACCCCTCGACCCACGGCGTCCTCCGGCTCGTCGTCGAGCTGAACGGCGAGCGCGTCGTCGGTCTGAAGCCCGTGATCGGCTACCTGCACACGGGCTTCGAGAAGAACATGGAGGCGAAGAACTACTGGAAGGCGATCACCTACGCGCCGCGGATCGACTACCTGGCGTTCCAGAACAACGAGCTCGTCTTCGTCCTCGCGATCGAGAAGCTGCTCGAGATGGAGGTGCCGCCGAAGGCGGTGTGGATGCGGACGCTCCTCTGCGAGCTCAATCGCCTGCACTCGCACCTCGTCTGGCTCGGGACCGGGTCGCTCGAGATGGGCGCGATCTCGATGTTCTGGTACTGCTTCCGCGAGCGGGAGGCGATCCTCGACCTCTTCGAGCTGGTCGCCGGGTTCCGCATGCACACGCGCTACTTCCAGACCGGCGGTCTGGCCGAGGACGTGCCGGCCGGCTTCTACCCCGAGTGCCAGAAGTTCTGCGACGTCATGCCGGCGCGGATCGACGAGTACGAGGCCGTCCTCGACGGGCAGGCGATCTTCCGGGAGCGCACGATCGGGATCGGCCACCTCTCGGCCGAGGACGCGATCGCGCTCGGCCAGTCGGGTCCGATCCTCCGCGCCTCCGGCGTCGACTGGGATCTCCGCCGCCGGCAGCCGTACCTCGCCTACGACGAGCTCGACTTCGACGTTCCGACGGGCGCGAGCGGCGACACGTACGACCGCTTCAAGGTACGCCTCCTCGAGATGCGCGAGTCCGTTCGCATCGTGCAGCAGTGCCTCGAAGGGATACCGGAGGGGCCGTGGATCACGGACGATCGGAAGGTCGTCCTCCCTCCGCGCCACGAGCTTCACACGTCGATGGAGAGCCTCATCCACCATTTCAAGCTGGTTACCGAGGGCTACCGGGTTCCCGAGGGGGAGGTCTACGTCCCCGTCGAGTCGCCGCGCGGAGAGCTCGGTTGCTACCTGGTCTCGAACGGCGGCCCGAAGCCGTGGCGGGTCCACTTCCGCGCACCGTCCTTCGTGGCGCTCCAGGGCACGGCCACGTTCGTCCGCGACTCGCTCGTCGCGGACATGATCGCGATCCTCGCGTCGCTCGATCCCGTGATGGGCGAAGTTGACCGATGAAGAGCGCTCGGCCCTTTTCGTCGAGGAGAGCCTGTCCCGTCCCTTCGCTCGGGAGGAGACGGCCTCGTGGCGGCTAGCTCGCTCTTCGACGAGATCCAGGAGGTCGCGGCGCGCTACCCGGACCGGCGCTCGGCGATCATGCCCGCGCTCCACCTCGCCCAGGAGCGGTACGGATGGCTCCCGCCCGACGCCCTTCGCGAGGTTGCCGACGCCCTCGACCTCACGCCCGCCTACTGCCAGGGGGTGGCGAGCTTCTACGACATGTACCACCTCGAGCCGACGGGCCGACACCAGGTGGCCGTCTGCACGAACGTCCCGTGCGCGCTCGTCGGCGCGCAGAAGGTCGTGGAGGCCTTCGAGCGGGAGCTCGGCGTGAAAGCAGGCGAGACGACGGAGGACGGCGAGGTGACGCTCAGGACGTTCGAGTGCCTCGGCGGCTGCGGCTGGGGGACGGTCGTCGCCGTCGACTGGCGCTACCGAGAGCCCGTGACGCCCGAGGACGTCCCACGGATCGTCGAGGACCTGCGCCGTGGCGAGTAGCGGCGAACCTCGCAGGGGCGCGAGACCGCTCCTTCTCGCCCACGCCGACGAGCGCGACCTGACGAATCTCTCCGACTACGAGGCGGTCGGCGGCTATTCGTCCCTCTCGAAGGCGCTCACCATGGAGCGCCAGGCGGTCCTCGACGAGCTCCTCGCATCGAACATTCGCGGCCGCGGCGGCGCCGGCTTCCCGATGGGTCGGAAGGCGAGCTTCATCCCGAAGCCGGACCAGGCGGCGAAGCCGATCTACCTGACCGTGAACGCCGACGAGTCCGAGCCGGGGACGTTCAAGGACCGAGAGATCATGTTCCGCGTCCCGCACGCGCTGATCGAGGGGATCGTGATCACGTCCTACGCGATCGGCGCCGAGACGGCGTTCGTCTACCTTCGCGGCGAGTACCTGCACGAGTTCGAGATCCTCCGCACGGCGCTCGAGGACGCGCGGCGGGCCGGGTACGTCGGGCCGAGCGTCGCGGGCTCGGGCGTTCCGCTCACCGTCGTCATCCACCGCGGCGCCGGCGCCTACATCTGCGGCGAGGAGACGGCGCTCCTCGAGTCGCTCGAGGGCAAGCGCGGGCAGCCGCGTTCGAAGCCGCCGTTCCCGGCGATCTCGGGCGTCTACGCCTCCCCGACCCTGATCAACAACGTCGAGACGGTCGCGAGCGTCCCGGACATCATCGACCTCGGCGGCGCGCGCTACGCCGAGATCGGGGTCGAGAACTCGGCGGGCACGCGCGTCTTCTCGCTCTCGGGGAACGTCGTGAACGGCGGAAACTACGAGCTCGAGCTCGGGACGCCGCTTCGGACGCTCGTCTACGACCTCGGGGGAGGCATCCCGAACGGCCGCGAGCTCAAGGCGATCATCCCCGGCGGGTCCTCGGTGCCCGTCCTCTCGGCCGAGGAGGTGGACGCTCCGCTCGACTTCGACTCGATGGCGAAGCTCGGGACCTTCCTCGGCTCGGCCGCCGTGATCGTGATCGACGACCGCGCGTGCATGGTGCAGCTCGGGCTCCGCGTCGCCCAGTTCTACATGCACGAATCGTGCGGCAAGTGCACGCCGTGTCGGGAGGGGACGCGCTGGATGGTGCAGATTCTCAAGAAGCTCGAGGAGGGGCGCGCGGAGCAGGGAGAGCTCGACCTCCTGCTGAACGTCTGCGACCGCATTCTCGGAAACTGCCTCTGCCCGCTGGGAGACGCGGCCGCCATGCCGGTCGCGAGCTACGTGGCCAAGTTCCGCGAGGAGTACCAGCGCCACATCGACGAGGGCGGCTGCCCCTTCGCCGGCGAATCGTCGCTCGAAGGCCTCCTCGCCCCCGTCGACCAGCACCACGCGCGCCTGCGCTCGCAGATCGAGGTCCCGGTCCATGAGCTCGCCTGAGCTCGTCGGCGTCACCGTCGACGATCGCCGGATCGAAGTTCCGAAGGGGACGGGCATGATCGAGACCGCCGCGGCGGCGGGGATCTAGATTCCGGTCTTCTGCTACGAGCCCCGCCTCGGGCCGCCTGTGGGCGCCTGCCGGATGTGCCTCTGCGAGATCGAGGGGATGCCGAAGCTCCAGGCCGCCTGCACGATGACCGCGCAGGACGGCCTCGTCCTCCGCACGGCGCAGACGAGCGAGAAGGCCGCCGAGGGCCAGCGGGCGATCCTCGAGTTCATCCTGCTGAACCACCCGCTCGACTGCCCCGACTGCGACAAGGGCGGCGAGTGCCCGCTCCAGGACCTGACCTTCCGATGGGGGCCGGGGGCGACTCGGATGCACTTTCCGAAGCGGACGTTCGACAAGCCGATCCCGATCTCGCCCACGATCTCGCTCGACCGCGAGCGCTGCATCCTCTGCTATCGCTGCACGCGCTACTCGGAGTCGATCTCGGAGGACATGCAGCTCGTGGCCCGAAACCGCGGCGCCCAGTCGATCATCGCGACGTTCGAGGACGAGCCGTACCGCGCCCACCTCTCGGGCAACGTGACCGAGCTCTGCCCCGTCGGCGCGCTCCTTCCGGCGACGTACCGCTTCCGCGCGCGCCCGTGGGAGATCGACAACGTCCCCACCGTGTGCGGCCTATGCCCGGTCGGCTGCAACGTCTGGGCACAGACGCGCGAGGGGAAGGTGGTGCGCGTGCTCTCGCGAAACCACCCGGAGGTCGACGACGGGTGGCTGTGCGACAAGGGCCGCTTCACCTTCGATCACCTCCGGGCCGACGACCGGATTCGGACGCCGCTTCGACGCGTCCGCCGTCGCGGCTTCGAGCGCGCCGACTACGACGAGGCCGTCGAGGAGGCCGCGCGCGGGCTCGTCGCCGCGCACGGCTCCGTCGCCGTCGCGTACTCCGGCGGCGAGACCGTCGAGCAGGCCGCCGCCCTCGCTCGACTCGTCCGGCAGGGCCTCCGGTCGGACCTCGCCCTCCTCCCGGACGAGGTCGATCCCTCCGTCGACGCGTTCCGCGCGCCGCTCTCGGCGATCCGCGATGCCGACCTCTGCCTCGTCCTCGGCGACGAGCCCGTCGTCGACCGCGCGCCGGTCGCCGACCTCTGGCTTCGCGCCGCGCGCAGGAACGGCGCCGACGTCGTCAGCGTCCATCCGGCCGGAACGATCGCCGTCGCGCCGGGAAGCGGGCGACGCGTCGCGACGGCGCTCGCACGCGGCGAGACGAGCGAGGAGCTCGGCGACCTCGGCGAGCGCCTCCGGAGCGC
>JALZFU010000167.1 GCA_030861385.1 Actinomycetota bacterium | reverse complement strand
TTTGAGCAGATGGCGGGGCTTCACGCGATCCTCCTGTGCATGTCTGGCCGAGATCTTCGTCGAGTAGGCTCTCGAGCCGCTCGGGCTCTCGCTCGTCCTCGCCCCCTTCGCGACCGAGCTGCCCGAGAAGGCGAACAGCTGCTTTCTGGGTCGGAGATATGAAGCTGACGAGCATCGGTGCAGGCGACATGGGCTCATCAACATGATTTCTGACCCTAGGAAGGTCAACGACTAGAAACTCGCTAAACAGCGACGGGTACTTGGGGAAGCTTCTCGAGTGGGCGACGCCCGAGATCGGGCAGACGAATCGGCCCGGGGATCCAAAAACCTGATGGTTCGGTCGCGTTACGCCGCAGGAGTTCGTAAACCAGGTGCAGGGCGAGCACGACGAGTTCCAGCGGAGCCAGTCGGGCTAGGCGAGAACATCGACGCTCCTCCGGACGGCTGCTGTAGCGACGCGACCCGGCGAGCCTGACGAGCGGCCGGCGCGGTTAGGACCCGGCGGCCGCCCCGTCGCCGCGCGAGTCTGCGCCGCCGAACAGAGCGTCGCCTTGGACAACGATCAACGAGCCCGTTCCGAAGATCGGCTCGTCGTCCACCCTTCTGGTCGCGTGCCCGGACCTTGCGAGATCTGCCTCCGCTGACCACAAACCCGGCTCAAGCGCGACACCGCCGTCCGAGACCCGGAATCGCGGTGCGTCAAGCGCGGCCTGCGCATCGAGTCCCTCGTCGACGAGCGCTGAGATGATTTGGGCATGCGCCTGCGGCTGCATGAATCCACCGACGACCCCGAGGACGCCCAGCAGGTCGCCGTCCTGAAGAAGGAGGCTCGGCATGATCGTGTGGTAGGGGCGTTTTCCCGGCTCGACTGCGCCGGCCACCGCGAAGCACGCGCCCCGGTTTTGAAGAATGATGCCGGTGCCCGGGACCGCAAGCCCCGATCCGAACGCCCAGTAGAGGCTCTGGATCAGCGAAACAGCCATTCCGTCGCCGTCGACGACCCCGACGTAAGCAGTTCCGCCTAGCGGGCCGGCCGAGGCGCTCGGCATGTCGCGGCGGCGACGTTGGATGTACACAGGTTCTAGGAGGTGGGTTACGTCGGCGCCGTCGCGGACGTGACGAACAGCATCCTCGACGGCTAGGGCGACGGACGTCACTCGCGCAGACAGGCTCGGCTCGAGTCCATCGAGGAGCGCGAGCGATTCAAGCGCTGCAATGCCCTGCGTCGGCGGCGGAAGCTCGAGGACGTCGAGACCCCGATACGACGCTGCGAGCGGCTTGATCCATTTAGCGCGATAACCGGCCAGATCGGCCTCGTCTAACCAGGAAACTTCGGCGACCGCCTCTGCGATCGGGCCGCGGTAGAAGACATCCGGGCCGTTCTCAGCGACGAGCCGGAGGGCCCGCGCGAGGGCTGGGAGCCGGATGACGTCGCCGGGCACGGGAGCGCGTGGCCCGATTTCGTCGGGGCACGGCGTGTCATGCGTCCACGCGTCAGCGGTTCGCGTGCCGAGCGCGAACCCGCGTTCCGCAAGGTCGATTGCGTCAGCAAACGCGGCGTCGAGGCCGAACCGCGCGTGCCGATCCGCGAGCTCGCTCCAGCCGGCCAGCGCCCCCGGCACCGTCACGGACTGCGGCCCGGTTTCAGGGACCGGAGCCAACCGCGCCGCAGCAGCAGGCGCGGGCCCGGCGGCGTCGAGTCCCTCCTCGTATCCGTCGTTTCGCACGATCGCAAACGCATCCCCGCCGAGGCCCGATGACATCGGTTCAACGACGGAGAGCGTGGCCGCCGCAGCGAGCGCGGCGTCAGCGGCATTGCCTCCGCGGTCGAGCACGCGCAGCCCCGACTGTGTGGCGATCGCATGCGTAGAGACGACCATCGTCTCCGCTGCCACGACGGAGGCCCGAACCGGCCCGACCCCGTACGCTCTCAAGTTCACCGCCATAGGTTCCGTTCGTGCTGCGCGACGCCGCGACACCTTCTCAGAATTGAGACGGAACAACTTGAAGCGCGACAAGCAGGGGAGACGGCGCGCTCGCGCGGACCGTCTCGCGAGTTCAGGGCTGGGTCGGCTGCTAACGCGAGCGGAACGGCGTCCTGCGCGGGCATGCGCGGCGACGACCTGGACGACGGCCGTCGCGCCCCGAGGCCGTCGCACTCTCGGCCGCTGGAACTGGTGGCTTCCCCCCACCGCTGCGCGGCTTCTGCGAGTCGGGCTGTCACGCGTGACGGCCGATACGGCTCCCGAGTCCTCCCCGCGGCTTGCCTCGATCATCGGAAGCTCAGTCGCGAGGGGGGCGCGCGAGCTCCTCCTGCCGATCGAGCGGCGTTGGCGAACGCGGTGCGGCAGGCGTAGGGTGAACGGGTGAGCCCGACCGACGGTGTGATCCGCGAGGCGTGGGAGCTCTACAGGGCGCACTGGCGGCACCTCCTCCCGATCTCGTTCCTCGTCTACGTGACCACCGCGATCATCGCGGCGCTCCTCACCGCCGTCCTGACCTGGCTGGGTGCGCTGATCGCGGCGCTCATCTCGCTCGTCGGCCTGTTCTGGGTTCAGGGTGCGCTCGCGACCGCCGTCGAGGACATCCGCGACGGCCGGGCAGACCTATCGCTCGGGGAAACCTTCAGCCGGGTCCGCCCGCAGCTCGGGTCGATCGTCGTCGCCGGCGTGCTCGCCGGAATCGGCGTTTCTCTGGGGCTGTTGCTCCTGATCGTTCCTGGGCTCGTCCTGATGACGTGGTGGGTCTTGATCATCCCCGTGACCGCACTCGAGCGGGCCTCGGCCGGGGCGGCGTTCGGCAGAAGCCGCGAGCTCGTGCGCGGCTACGGCTGGAAGGTCTTTGGCGTGATCGTGCTGACGATCCTCTTGCTGCTCGGGTTCGAAGTCGTGCTCGCGATCGTGCTCACGCCGCTCGCCGACTGGCTCCGGAACTCGGTCGCGAATGTCGTGAGCGGCACGCTTACCGCCCCATTCATCGCCCTGGTATGGACGCTGCTCTACTTTCGGCTGCGGCAGGCGAAGTCAGCGCCTGCGGCGGCGGCGCCGTCACCGGTCACCAGTACGTAGACCCTCCGGACACTCGCGCGGGACGACCCTGCGAGCGCAATCGCGCTAACCCCCGCGACGCCGCTTCTCGCGAACATGGGGCCAACGTTCGGATGTTGGCCGCCGAGTGACGCTCGAACTGCGGTAAGAGGCACGCAGTGCGGATCGTTGCTGCGACTCCTTCGCTCTTGCGACGGACATCGGGGAGAGACCGTCGGCCGAGGCGACGGGTCGCCGGTCAGGACGCCGAGCAAAGGCGGAGGGTGCACTGCCCGGCGGTACCGTTCTTGACATGGCAGACGGGCAGTCGGCGGCCCGCCGCGCACGCGTATCGACAGGACCCGTCGGCGTGGTTCGGCCGATAGCCGCCGCCGTGATACGCGACGGCTCGCAGATCCTCGTCTGGGACGACTACAACCCGGCGACAGGCGAGGTCGTCTCCGTTCCCCTCGCCGGCGGGATCGAGTTCGGCGAGACGGGAGAGCAGGCGATCGCGCGCGAGCTCGCCGAGGAAATCCGCGCGACACCAACACGGATCCAATTCCTCGGTCTTCTCGAGGACATCTTCGACTGGGCCGGCCAGAAGCGCCACGAGCTCTTTCTCGTCTACGACGTCAAGCTCGCCGACCAGACTGTCTACGACGCGAAAGAAGTTGAGGTTCTCGAGCCAGACGGGACGACGTACGCGGCGCGCTGGCGCTCGCTTGCCGAGTTTCGAAGCGGCGCGCGACTCGTTCCCGACGGGCTGCTCGACCTCATCTCGGAAGCGGAGCAACCACGCGCCGGCGACTGACGCCCGTGCGAGGCGATCGGGGTGGAGTGGGGCGAGGAGGCGGACAAGCACTGAAGCCTCGCGGTCAATCGTTGACGCTTGCTTCGGCGCCTCGCGCGTCGACCCTGTTTGCCACTGATTGCCGCCCGTTTACCAGGGGGCTCCATGAAGGCTCCATCCTTTGTTGTCTCTATTGGCTACGGAGCTGTCTCGGTCGAGGTCTGTAGCGGCCCGGAGGTGAGAGGCGCGGCAACCGGCACGTCCAACGAGCGCGAGGAGACGACTATGGGCGCTTCGAGCTTGTGCACCGCGCCGTCGCGGTAGGACGTCAGCGAAGCTCCGCGAGGCGCTCCGCGACGACTTTCGCAACGAGGAGACCGGCTTCCGCGCCCTCGCGCATGAGCGCGCGAACGGATGCGGCGAGGGCCGACCGAAGCGCCGCGCGCTCGACCGCGCCGACGTGGCTGTCCTCGAATCGAGCGAGGGTCTCAGCGGGAAGGTCGTCGTAACCACGAGCCTGCACTGCGGGTAGCCCCAGGCGCAGGCAGGCAAGCGAGAGCGCGTGGTCGCGCACGGCACCGACGTAGTGCTCGGCCTGCCAGGCACGCCGACGCTCGATGCACGCGCGCGCGTGGAGAGCATAGATGACGCCCCACCCGAAGATGTCCCCCGCGACCCGCGGCGTGGGAATGAACAGGTCCCCCGGCGGCGTGGGAGCCTCGGACTCGCCGGTAGCGGTGTCGCCAAAGAGGAGTCGAAATCGTGGGCCCGCGGGACGAAACTGAGCCGCCGGTGTCATCGAAAGGTCGAACTGAAGCGCGTCCGGCAGCAGGAATATGCGGTAAAGGGACGGGCTGCGCGCAAGATCGGCCAGCTGTACCGCGCCGAGCTCATCGCTGAGCGTGGTCGTCCATTCATCGAGAACCTGCGCCACGGCCACGTGGTCGGCGATGCCGAAAGTGAGGTCCAAGTCGGAGAAGCGATCGCCGTCGCCCACAGCGAGCGAACCCACGGCCGCTCCGGCTACGACGCGGTCATCCTCCTTCGCGAGCCGTAGCACGCGCTCCCGAAGGGCATCCCGCTGCTCGACGGTGAACACGCCTGTATTCCGCGCTTCTTCTTGGCGATGGTGGACTTCGGCACCTTTAGCAGTTCACGGCCGAAACCTTCACGGCGTCGCAACTGATCCCGCTCAAGCGT
>JALZFU010000105.1 GCA_030861385.1 Actinomycetota bacterium | reverse complement strand
GTCGCGGAGCGCTGCGTCGTAGATCGCCGGCACGTGCCAGACGGCGTAGCTCGCGATCCAGAGCGGGAGCGCGACGAGCGGATGGACGAGCCGGCGCACGCCCGGCGTCCGAGCGAGGCTCGCCGCGAGAGCGGGTGGGATACCGAGGACGAGGAGGAGAGGGACCCACTCAGCGAGCGCGACGTTCTGGAAGAGGTGGGCCGAGAGCAGGTAGTGGAGGGCGAGTGTCGAGACCGGCGTCACGAAGACGGCCGTCGCGAGGACGAGCCCGGCGGCGAACGAGAGGGCACGCGCCCGCGTGGTCGGATAGCGCCGGACGGCGACCCCGTACGCCGCGCCGAGCCCGGTGAGAACCGCAACCTCGCCCCAGGCCGGCTGCCAGCTTCCGGGCGGCGGCTCCATCGAGCGAACGCTACTCGGCTACCATCGCCGCTATGCGGGCGTAGCTCAACGGTAGAGCTCCAGCCTTCCAAGCTGGTGGTGGGGGTTCGATTCCCCCCGCCCGCTCTCGTCGCCGGGCGACGCGACGACGGGCCGCTTGTCGCGATCCTAGGGCGAACGTCGCGTAGTCGCCTTCGAGACGCGCGGCTGGTTTCGCGTCCGACGCGGGCGGGACACTAGCGTCCATGGTCGAGGCGCCCGAGCGGGTCGTTACGTTTCGCCCGCGCACGATCTTCGTCGTCCTCGGCGTCATCCTCCTCGTCGCCTTCCTCCTGAGCGTCGTCTACCTAGCGTCGCGGGTCATCACGTGGATCCTGATCGCCGTCTTCCTCGCAGCCGCGCTCAACCCCGCCGTCGAGTTCCTCCAGCGGCGCGGCGTCGGGCGCGGCCTCGCATCCGGCCTCGTCTTCCTGGCCGCGCTCCTCGTCCTGACCGGGCTCGGTTTCCTCGTCATCCCGCCGCTCGTCGACCAGGTGCGCAAGTTCATCGAGGCGGTGCCCGATCTCGTCGAGGACGTGACGAAGGGCGAGGGCCCGCTCGGATTCCTGGAGCGCGACTACAACATCGTCGAGCGAGTTCGGACCGCCGTCCAGGAGCGCGGCGCCGGAGGCGTCCTCGGGGTCACGCGGCCGGCGCTCGCGATCGCGCAGAGCGTCGTAACCGCTGTCGTCGGAGTCGTGACTGTCGCCTTCTTGACGTTCTTCATGCTCCTGGAAGGACCGCGGACGGTCGATCGCTTCCTCGCACTCCTTCCCGAGCCGACGGCGATCCGGTGGCGGCGCGTCGGGGGGAACGTCTACCGCACGATCGGCGGGTACGTCACGGGCAACCTCTTGATCAGCCTGGTCGCCGCCATCGCGACCACGATCGCCCTCTTCTTGGTCGGGAGCGACTACTCGATCGCGCTCGGCCTCGTGGTCGGCGTCTTCGACCTGATCCCGCTCGCGGGCGCGACCATCGCGGCGGTAATCGTCACCGTGGTCGTCCTCGTCGAGCTCGGGTGGGTGCAGGCCCTGGTCGTCGCCGCGTTCTTCGTCGTCTACCAGCAGGTCGAGAACCACGTCCTCCAGCCGCTCATCTATGGACGGACCGTCCAGCTCTCGCCGCTCGCGGTCCTCGTCGCGGTCCTAATCGGTGCCGAGCTTGCCGGCGTCCTCGGCGCCCTGGCGGCGATCCCGATCGCCGGCTCGCTCCAGGCGATCGGTCGCGAGGTGCTCGCCTACCGACGCGAGCGCGCGCTCCCCGAGTCTCTCTGAGCGACTTCGTCAGGCGCGCGCTTCCGCCCGCACGAGGTCGCGCAGCCGGTCGCCGGGGGCGCGATCGAACCCGAGACCGCCGATCAGGTGGTCGTGCACGCCGTCGTACCCGTAGAGGGCGTCGTTCCCCGGGCCGCCGCATTTCGTTCTTCCTGGGCCGCAGTGCCTTTCCCCTCTTGATCGGCAGCGACGCTCGTCGCTTCGATCGCTCGAATGCGTTCCCGAACGAGCGGCCTCCCCCGCTGACCGGAAGCGCGCGCGTTTCTCTCGCCTCGAGATCGGTGATAACAAATCTGACAACTGCGGCGAAGTCCCCTTCCCGGGACTCAGAAAGGAGGACCAGTGCGGCGGGTTCTCGTGATTCTTCTCACGTTGCTCACGGTGCTCGTGGTCGCGCCGGCGGCGACCCCGGCGCCGCCCGAGCTCGAGCCGTTTCCGTGTGCGGCGTTCCCGACGGGCAGGGCGTACGGGTACGAGCACGTACGGACAGCGGCGCAGGCGGGCATTCTCGGCCACGAGCACAAGCCGGGCTTCCACCGCGGCTACTCCCAGTGTCAACCCTAGAACGAGGAGCAGCCTGCTGATCGGGAGGTCTCGGGGGCAGCGCCCGACGCGGCGCTGCCC
>JALZFU010000095.1 GCA_030861385.1 Actinomycetota bacterium | reverse complement strand
CCCGTCACGACCTTGGAAGAATCGACGACGACTGAGCTCTGGGAGATATTTGCGATCGCGAGGTACAGCCGCTCGATGTAACTGGAATAACTCGTGACGCGGGCGTTGAAGTCGAAAAACATCTCCGGGAAGAGAAAACGCGGAAAGCTCCGCTTGCGGATCACGGTTTGACGAAGCCTGGCGAGTTCGTATGCGTCCACGGAATCCCATCCACCGAACGCCTCCTCACCGACGGCGTGCCAAAAGGGACAATCGCGAAAGGGCAACCCGCACCCGCAGAGCTCGTTGCCTATCAGTCCTCGTTCCCAGATCCGGTGGAGCTCTCCGACGGCGACGAAGCCGGGGATCTTCCCGAGGATGAGGGAGAGGAGCGTGCTGCCGGAGCGCCCGTAGCCCCCGATATACGCAACCTTGACACCGGTGCGCTCGGCCACAACTCTACGCTACGCGAACCCGCCCTCTTCGGCCTCCTCGAGCACCCCGCACGCGTTGTCAGGTCGAAAGGGACCGGCTCGGTGAGGGCGCAGATATCGGCTTACGAGATGACGCGAACGGCTAACTCGCTCGCCGTCGCGGCGCTCGAACGGACCTCGAGCCCACGTTTCCACATTCGGAGCGGCGTCGCTCGCTCCCCGCCACGGGGCGCTACCGTGCAACCGGTGAGCGAGCGTGAAGACGTGCAGCGTGGACGGCGAACGACACCCGCGATCGTCCTCGGTTCGCACGTCACCGCGCTCGGTGTGATCCGCCTGCTTGCGCGAAGCGGCATCGAGAGCTACACCCTCGACGGCCGGGGCGACCTGGTCTCGCGCTCCCGCTGGTACCGGCCCCTCGGCGACACGCTCGAGGAGTCACGTGATCCCGGCGCGCTCGCGTCGTTCCTCGAAGGCCTTCCCTTCGAGCGCGCGGTTCTGATCCCCTGCAACGACACGTGGGCACTCGCGGTCTCGGCGCTCCCGGAGGCGGCGCGCGAGCGCTTCCCCAGCTCGGTCGCCCCGCCGGCGGTTCTCGAGCGGCTCGTGGACAAGGGCCGCTTCGCCGAGACGCTCCGCGAGCTCGGGGTGCCGCATCCGCGAACGTACGTCCTCGGGAACGTCTCGGACCTTTCGCGCGTCACCGATGCCGAGATCTCCCGCTTCTTCCTCAAGCCGCGGGACTCGGAGCGCTTCAACGCGCGCTACAACCGAAAGGCGTTCCGGATACACGACCGTGCCGAGGCCGAGACGCGCTTCCGGCAAGCGACCGCTGACGGGTTCGAGCTCCTGATCCAGGAATACGTCCGCGGGCCGCCCGAGCGTCACGTCTTCGTCGACGGCTTCGTCGACCGCGACGGGCGCCTCTGCGCGCTCTTCGGACGCCGGCGGCTGCAGATGTTCCCGCCCGACTTCGGAAACTCGACCGCGACGATGAGCGTGCCGTTCGCTGAGATCGCCCCCGCCGCTACCAGCGTCGGTCGCCTCGTGGAGGGCCTGGGGTATCGTGGCATGTTCAGCGCCGAGTTCAAGCTGGACGAGACCGACGGCGAGTTCCGGATCCTCGAGATGAACGGACGCGCGTGGTGGTTCGTCGGGTTTGCCGGGGCGTGCGGAGTGGACATGCCCCTTCTCGCCTACCGCGACGCGCTCGGGCTCTCCGTCGAACCCGTCACGCGCTACGACGTCGGGAAGCTGTGCGTGTACCCCAAGCAGCACGTACGGGCCGGTTGGCACGCATGGCGCAACGGCCAGCGTCGCGTCGGCGGCCTCGGTGCGCTCGCGTGGCTGAAGGCGGACCAACCGGTCTTTCGCTGGGACGATCCGCTGCCGGCGTTTGCCGAGCTCGCAGACGCGCTCCGCCGCGCCACCGCCCGGCTGCCGAGGTCGCCACGATGACGCGTACCGTCTCTGCGCGTCGGCGAGGACGAGAACGCGCTCAGCGCGTCGCCAGACGGGCTCGCGCTAGGCGGCTACTCTCCCCTTCGGGTCGACGACTCCGGGCACGCGGGGCTTCCGGAATCTGCGCAACCGCGGCCTGGGGCGCGACGACGCCGACGCCCTCACGCGCGATCAGCCGCTCGAGCGCGTCGACGCACCGAGGGCAAAACTGCTCGCCGGTACTCCACCGAACTTCCGCGACGGCGTCGTCGGGCTGGCGGGGACTGCTGTAGACACGATGCGTGAGCATCGAGTCGAGCGCGTCGGCGAGGTGGATGATCCGGGCGGCAAGCGGGATCTCGTCGCCGACGAGGCGATCGGGGTACCCGCTTCCGTTCATGCGCTCGTGATGGTGGCGTATGGCAGGGACGGCGTCGTCGAGGAAGCCGAGGCGGGCGATGATCCGCGCGCCTTCCTCGGAGTGCGTCTGCATCGTCTCCCACTCGCGCTCGTCGAGACGTCCCGGCTTCAGGAGGACGGCGTCGGGAATCGCGATCTTGCCGATATCGTGGAAGAGCGCGGCAGTCGCGACTACTTCGCGCTCGTCGGCGTCGAGCTCGAGCTCGCCGGCGAGCAGGAGCGAAAGCCGCTGGACCCGGCGCGCATGGCCGGCGGTGTAGGAGTCCCGCGCGTCGACCGTCGCGGCGAGGCCCTCCATGGCTGCGATCGTCCGCTCGCGGAGGAGCTCGTTCACGTCCGCGAGCGAGTCGTTCTGGCGGCGGATGGTGTCGGAGGCATCCGTGATCTCGCGCGCCTGCAGCTGCAGGTAGTAGATGACCACGAGCGGGGCCAGCCCGAGCGGCACGATCCAGGGCTCGTGGACGAGGCTGATCGCTATCCGAACCCCCATCACTCCGAGCACGCACTCGACCGCGAGGTCCTCGAATCCGAAGAGGCCGCTCTCCTTGAGGCTGACACCACGCCCGAGCTTCAGCATCACGCCGAGCAGGATCCGGTTCGCGAGGAGGAAGACGAGAGCCGCGGCGAGGCCGCTTCCTGCTAGCCCCACTTGCCCCGGCGGCAGCGCGACCTCCACGGCGGCGACCGCCGAGCTCGCTGCCATCGCGGACGCGACGTAGTTGCAGATGTTGAACGTCTGGATGTACCACCGGTACCGGTGCCTGATCCAGTCGGGAATGTGCTGGAGGAGACACATCGCGGCGACGAGGATGGGAGGAAGGAGCACCGTCGCCGCGACGACGAAGAGGAGCCCCGCGTGGAAGACTCGGTTCCCCGGCTTTTGGATCGCAAAGAGCTGGGTCGCCGCCGCGCAGGCGGTGAGGAGCACGAACGTCCCCAAGCGGTCGCCCTCGGTAGGCCGGCCGGCGGCGAGCGAGAGCGCGAGCACGGCGCCGAGAGCCACCGCCCACCAGTAGAGACGCGCGCCGCGCGGCAGTTCCCGCGGCGGCGCCGAGGGACGAGACGCGATCGTGTGAAGACGCTCCGGAATCGAGGCCGCAGCCACCGTGACGTCACCGCTTCGACTTGCTTCCAGGGTCATCGGTCAGAACGAGACGCGGTTCCGGCCGTCTCGCTTCGCTCGGTAGAGGGCAAGGTCGGCAGCATGGATCAGCTCGTCGGCGCTGGAACCGTCGAGGGGGAAACCGGCGATGCCGATCGAGACGGTCGCGGATACGGACTCGAGGCCGGCGTCGTCGTCCCCGAAGGTTCGAGCGGCGACCGAATCGCGGATGCGCTCGGCGATCTCGAGTGCATGCTCAGGCGGGGTCTCCGGGAGCAAGATCGCGAACTCCTCGCCGCCGAAGCGGCAAGCGGTGTCGTAGTCGCGAAGCTCCGCGCGGAAGACATCCGCGACGCCCCGGAGAACCGCGTCGCCCGCGAGATGGCCGTGCGCGTTGTTGATCGAGCGCAGCAGATCGAGGTCGGCCATGAGCACGGAGAGCGGCCGCCCGAAGCGGGCCGCGCGGGCGACTTCCGCCGCGAGCTCGTTTCCGAAGTGGCGGGCATTCGCGAGGCCTGTCTTGCCGTCGATCCGCGCCTCGGCCTGCAGCTGTGGCACGGCCAGCGCACGGTGAATCAAGAGCAGCGGCGAGAGGACGAGTGGGAGCGCCCAGGCGTCGAGCAGCCAAAAGACGGCGAGACCGGCACCGAGGAACGCGAGCACGAGATCGACCGAGAGACTGTCGAAGGAGAAAAGACCGCTCTCGCGGGCGGAATAGTTCCGCGCCATCGCGAGCATCGGCACGAGAAGGGCATGGTTCACGGCAACGAACGAAACGGCGCCGCCAAGGCCGACGACGGCGAGGCGTAGCTCACGGTCGCCGGAGACGACGGCCCCGAGCCCGTGGACGGCAAGCCCGGCGGCCACGGCCGAAAGCGTGTAGTTGCAGATGTTGAAGAGCTGGATGTACCACGGGTATCGCTCCTTCGCCCAGTCGGAGAAGTGCTGGACCACGCAGAGCAGGACGACGAGAGCCGGGGGCAGGAGCAGCGCCGCGGCGACCGTGAACACGAGTCCCATGTGGAAGACCTGGTTCCGCGGTGTATGCACGACAAAGGCGTGGGCGGCCGCGGCGCCGGCGGCAAGGAGGAGGAACACCCGCCAGTCCGCGCTTCCCCCATTGAGGCCCGGTAGCACCATCGCCGCGACGATCGCGGTCGCGGCGACTACGGTGGCGAAGAAGGGCCGAGCGCGGGGCGGAAGCCCGTGCGGTGCCGGCGTCGGCGCCGACGGGATCTCGCCGCCGATGTGGCTGATTGCGCTCACCGCTAGGGCAGCGCGGTCGCCGCGACGCTCGCCGCTTCCGTCGTGCTCACCGGAGCGACGCTTCCGTCCGGCGTCACCGCGATTCCCAGCTCGGCCTCGGCAGCGAGTTCCTCTGCCGGGTCGAGCCAGTATGCCCCGTTCGCGAGGAACTCACCTTCCGAGTTGTCTGCGACGGCCGTCGAGCCCCAGGAGGCGGAACCCCAGGAGGCCGATCCCCATGACGCCGAGCCCCAGGAGGCAGTCCCCCAAGACGCGGTGCCCCAGGATGCCGCGCTCCACGCCTGCGAGCCCCACGACGCGGAACCCCATGACGCGGACCCCCAGGAAGCCGACCCCCACGACGCCGTACCCCAAGAAGCATCGGACCGCGCCGCCGATCCCCAGCTCGCGGCGTCGAAGACGGGCGTCGAGCCGCCGTTCGGATCGGCGACGACGAAGCGGTTCAGGGCGAGATTCGGGTTCGGCGGGCTCGCCACCGCGGCGGCGGAGGCGACGCTCACTTCGCCCACGCCCTCGGACAGAGGCGCTGCGCTCGGAGCCGGCTTTGCGGTGAGCATCAGTGCACCTTTCACCTGGTCCGGAGTCCAGCTCGGGTGCTTCGCAAGGAGGTACGCCGCCGCCCCCGCGACCACCGGCGCGGCGAAGGACGTTCCGGAGAGCTGGATGTAGCCGGGATCGACGACGCTACTCGCCTTCTCGAGCGCGAGCGTCGAGGTGGGCGGGATGGGCCCGATCATGTACCGACCGGGTGCTGCGAGCTCCGGCTTGTGAAAACCGTCGAGCGTGTACCCGTAGACGGACCACGGGGCCGCGCGGTCGTCGTTCATCGAGACGGAGCCGCTGACATCGTCGGCGCCGACCGTGATCACGAACGGGTCGTTGCCGGGCGCGTAGAGAACGTTCGTCGGCTGGCCGTCCACCCCGTAGTTGCCGGCCGCCGCGACGACGACCACGCCGCTGAGCCAGAGCTTCTCGACGGCACGATCGAGCGGATCCCAGAAGACGCTCGCGGGTGCCGTGCTGTGGAGCGAGAAGTTCGCAACCCGGATGTCGTACGCGCTCGCGTGCTCGTAGATCCAATCGGCGGCCGCGATGACGTCGCTCGTCAGCGCGACTCCGGAATCGTCCATCACGTCGAGCGAAACGAGCTTCGCAGTCGGCGCCGCGCCCGTGTACCCGCTGGCGCTTCCGGCCGCGATCCCAGCGACGAACGTGCCGTGCCCGCGACCGTCGCCCGGCGAATTCGGGGAAAGCGACGTAAGCGCGACCTGCTGGACGACGCGACCGGCAAAATCCGCTCGCGTCGCATCGACTCCCGAGTCGACGATCGCGATCGTCGGAGGCTGAGCAAGCGAGCCGTTCGTCACGTCGGACCACCCCTTGGCGACGCCCGAGACGAACGGCCACTGCTGGCGGCTCGAGAGCCCACCGGCCAGGCGCATTCGCGCATCCCGCGTGATCGCGCTGATTCCGGGGCGGTTCGAGAGGGCGACGAGCTCCTTCCCGGTGAGCTGCGCCGCCGCGCCGTTGATCGACGCGAACCTGCGCCTCAGGCCGGCCGCCTTTCCCGGAACGCGCAGGACGACGTCGTCGACGAGGGCACCGACGCGGCCGCTCCCGACCCCGGGAGAGCCCTGGACGATGACCTCGAAGGTCGCGTCTGGCTGCCCTTGTGCGCTCTCGCGCAGATCGGCGGGGACATAGGCCGAGCCCACCGTGCCGGCGACCGCAAGCGGCGTCCCGACGCCCAAGGCGGCTAGCACGACGAGCGCGAGCGCGAGCGCGAGCGGAAGGCGGAAAGGCGGACGCCCGTGGCGAACGCCAGTGCTCGTCGTTCGCTCCTGGGGCGAACGGCGCCGCCGGGGAGAGGTCGCAAGATGCCGCATGTATCGCTCCTTATCCGCGCGTGCTCGCGCGGGCCGCATGACAGCTTGGACGTTACGGAGGCGGCGTCACGTACGCATCCCCTTTCGGTGTGAGAAGCGAGGGAGCGCCGAAGTTCCCCCCTCGGAGGGAGAGCGTTGCCGCTGGGAAAACGGGGCGCCGGAACGGCGGGCTACCCGCAGCGGCCCTGGCCCGGCGTCCGCTCCGGTAGCCGGTGGCGTTCCGCGGTGCTCGTCTGCGCGTCGCGAGCGCCGAGGGTGTCCAGACGTCGAAGCTCGAGCCCGAGCTAGAGGGGGACCTCGCCGGAGCGCGACGCGGCGCGGAGGAGGCAGCCGTAGAGCGTGAGCCCGGGCCCGAACGCGAGCACGACGATCGTCCCGCCCGCGGGCACGTCGCCGCGCGCGAGCATCCGCTCGAGGATCAGGAGCACGGTGGGCGACGAGCAGTTGCCGGCATCTCGTAGCACCTCGCGCGAGACTGCGAACACCTCGGGCGGCAGCTCGAGCGACTCGCCGACGGCATCGACGATCGCGGGCCCGCCGGGATGGACGACCCAGCCGTCGACCCTCCCGCGCTCGAGCCCGTTGCGGGCGAGAAGCGCATCGACGAGCGGAGCGACGTGATCGCGAAGCGCCGCCGGCACCTTCGGGGAGAGGCCCATGCGAAAGCCACGGTCGGTCACGTCCCACGTCATGAGCGAGGCCGTCGACGTATCGGTGCGCGCGGCCGCGTCGAGCAGCTCGAGTCCCGGGCCGCCGCCGCGGACGACGGTCGCGGCGGCGGCGTCACCGAAGAGGGCGTGTGCGACGATCTGCTCGAGGCTTCGGACGGCCGGCTGGACGTGAAGCGTCGTGAGCTCGACGCAAAGGAGCACCGCGAGCCGTCCGCGGGCGGTAGCGGCGTCGCCGACGGTCACGAGCGCCGGAAGCGCGGCATAGCAGCCCATGTGCCCGATGTGGACCCGCTCCACGTCGTCGCGCATCCCCAGGTCGCGCGCGAGGAGGATGTCGAGCCCGGGCGTCGCGTATCCGGTGCAGGAGACGACGGCAAGGAGGTCGACCTCCTCGGCCGGCGCCGCTGCTCGGGCGAGCGCTCGCTCGATCGCGAGACGGCCGAGCGGAAGGGCCTCTTCCACGAAGCGCGCCATCCGTTGCCCGGTCCCCCACTCGGCAACGCCCTCGGCGATCGGGTCGACGACGCCGTGCCGCCGCTCGACCCCGCAGCGAAGCCAGACGCGCCGCGCCGCTGCGTCGTCACCGTAGTGGTGGCGGAAGCGGAAGTCCCAGAGCTCCTCCTGGGAGCCCGACTGTTCGGGAAGTGCGCTTGCGACCGCGGCTATCGTCCCGGGCATCAGGGTCTCACGAGGTTCGCAAGGAGGGAGGGCCGAAGCGCCGCGCCCGCCGGGACGTAGTCGCCGAAGACGCCGGCGAGCAACCGCCCCGTCCCAGCTCGCCGCTCGGCCCGCCGCAGGCAGTACTCGAAGAGCGGCGGGACCGCGAGCGCGGCCTGGATCCCGAGGCAAGCGACGTCCTTCGCCGCGAACGCACGCCGCCGCGCCTCCCGGTAGTCGAGCGGCATCGCGTCGCTCCTCCGGAGTGCTCCCATGACCGCCGCGGCCGCGATCTCGGCACCTCGGAGCGCCCGGAAGACGCCCTCGCCGGTGAAGGGATCGGTGAAGCCGGCCGCGTCGCCGACGAGCAGGTA
>JALZFU010000050.1 GCA_030861385.1 Actinomycetota bacterium | reverse complement strand
CGCGCCGTCATCGCCCTTGTCGGGTGGTTCGAATACTGCGCCGACGACGAGGTGCCCATGGATGAGCTCGTGGATCGACTCGAGCTTCCTTCAGGCGGCGCCCAAGAGACGGCGTAGTAGGCCATTTCGACTACGCGCGGCCCGTCGCATCACGCGCCGGAGCGGCTTTCGCGCACCGCGGTCGGGATAAGGAGCGGCTTGTCGCCCAGAATCGCCGTACTGTTCGGATAGGCCGTTTCAGGATGCCTCGGCTTCCACTCGGGCTAAGCGGCGAACAGAACACGGAACTAAGGCCTGTTCTTCGTAGCGACGACCGGCCCCTCCGAACGGACCATTCTTGCCGCCGCGCATCGATGATGCATATGTGCCCTCGCTGCTATGGACCCTTTCGAGTTGTCGTGCGCGATGGGGCAAGAGGGCTCAGGCGTAGTCCAAGACGACGTCTGCGGCGACGCGCTGGAGGAAGGCTGCTTCGGCGCGGTCGAGTCCTCCGGTGAAGGCGTTGCCGACGGGGCTCTGTTCCGTTAGGAAGGCGTAGAAGACGCAGGCCGCGAGATACGAGCCACGCCGGCTCGGATGCCGCCCGTCGTCTGCCCAAAGATCGACGCCGGGCGCACGCCGCAACGCCTCCGCCCACGCGAGTCCTACCGGAGCCACACGGGCGTCAAGGTTCCGCCCCAGCTCCCGGTACCCGTACGCCACCCGCTCCTGCATCGCCGTGAACGTGTCGCCGGGAACAGCGCTGTCGTCGCCATTCTCGTAGCCCCAGGCCATGAACAGCATCGTTTCAGCGCCCGCACGTTCGATCTGCGACCGCAGCGCGTACGCAAACGGATCCATCTCGACCGCCCGCGCCTCAGGCGCGAGCGCGGGGAGGTAACTGCGCTCCTGTAGGACGACGACGTCCCACCGAACCTCTCGCACAACGCGGGCGAGTCCGTCGTCTTCGGAGGCCGCTCTCAGGCTCCAGTTCGACGCGACGTACTCGACGGCGATGATCCGAGCTGCATCTTCGTCCGCGGCTGCGAGCTGCTGTACGAGGGCGGGCATCTCGTTTCGGTACGTAAAGCTGTTCCCGACGAAGAGCACGCGAATGCCCTCGTCCGTGCTGCGGGCAAGCTCGAGGTCCCCACGGACGATCGGGTCGAGCGGGCTTCGAATGACGTCGAGTTGCACGAAGACGACGTAGACGCCAACCAACGCGAGGAGACCCGCACTCACCCGCGCGGCGGCGCGGACTACGCGCCGACGAAGTCCTTCATGCGACGACTCGGCCATCGGACCGTCATCGGCATGTCCTCGTCGCGGTGTTACCTCGCGAGCCCGTACTGTGGCGCGAACTGTGGCGCGGTCGCCGAAACCGGCCTAGCCAAGCCGAAAGCCGCTCGTCTCCAAAACCGGGGGTTGCAGGTTCGAGTCCTGCCGGCCCTGTTTCTCCTGGACGCTACGATCCCGGTTCTCATCCGGGCTTCGGCCCCTTTCTCGCTGTTCGGACCTAGGGAGGAGCAGATGCGTAAGCTGATCGCGAGGCGAGGGTCGTCCTTCCGGACGATCGTCGCTTTTACGTCCTTGTCCTTCGCGGCGCTCGCCCCGTCCGGGGCGGTCGCCAGCCACGAGCCGTTCGCGTTCGGCGACGCCAAGCGGGGGAGCCTGCAAGTCGTGAGCGGTGCGTTCGTCGCACCTGAAAGCGCCGATCTGAGAGGGGTGTGGCTGAACGAGGCGCTCGGTTGCGATCAGTGGCGAAGCTTGCGGGTGAACGTCCTCATCGACTACTCGCGTGGCTCCGTGACGAGGCGCGTACGCCGAAGCCGAACGGGAGCGGTGAAAAACTGCGCCGAGGGTGGCCCGAACTTCGGGTTCACGCTCAGGGCGAGGCGGATCGGACTCGCCTGCCCGAACGGGCGGTGGAAGCCGGGTCTCTACACCTTCGTCGTTCGCACGACGCATCGCGCGACCGGACTGAGGGCGACGGTGTCGCTCGCGTGGCCGAACCGGGTCCGCTGCTGAGCAACCCGAGATACGACCGCCGCGCCGAGAGGCGGAGGCGAGGCGGCGAGCCGGAGGCCGGGCGCGCGACCACGACTCGCGCTCCTGACGAGGGCTAGAACGAGTCCCATCGGGTACGAGCGGGCGGTGCGGAAGCGAGCGGGCTTCCTCGTACTCGCGCTTTCCCTCCTGCTCGCCGGACCGGCGGCGGCAGATCCGGGCAGGGTCGGCTACCCGAGCACGATGGCCGCGATGGGCGATTCGATCACGCGGGCCTTCAACACGGGGCTCGTCCCGTTCACGAACGCGCGCTGGAACTCCTGGTCAACGGGAGCGCTTCGGTCGTGGAGCCACTACCGGCGCATCCTCGGCAGCAATCTCCGGATCCTGGGGCGAAACTCGAACGACGCGCGCACCGGCGCGACGGCAGCCGACCTCGAACGTCAGGCAGGGTTAGCGGTTTCGCAGCGCGCCGAGTACGTGACGATTCTGATCGGGGCGAACGACGCCTGCGCCTCGAGCGAGGCCGCGATGACGCCCGTGCGCGAGTTTCGGGCACAGGTCGCACGCGCGATCCGGAGGTTGGCCCTCGGACTCCCGAGCGCGCGCCTCTACGTCGTCAGCATCCCGAACCTCTACCGGCTCTGGTTCCTCTTCCACGACGAGGCGAGGGCCCGCTTCGCCTGGCGCCTCACCGGCTTCTGCAAGTCGATGCTCGCGCGGCCGCTCTCGACGGTGCGCGAGGACGAAGCGCGGCGGCGGCGCGTCCGGCGGCGTATCGTCGACTACAACCACCAGCTCGCGGCGGTGTGCGCGCTCTCCATCCATTGCCGCTTCGACGGGAACGCGGTCTTTCGGCATCCGTTTCGCCGCGACGACGTCTCGAAGCGAGACTATTTCCACCCCTCGTCCGCGGGACAACGGGCGCTCGCGGCCGTCACGTGGGCGGCCGGCTACGATTTCACCGATCGCGTCGCTCCCGTCTCGGCCGCCGGAGCGACGCGACGCGACGGAGTGAACTGGGTCGCACTCTCGGCGAGCGACGATCGCGGCGTCGCCGGGATCGAGTACCGGCTGGGAGCGGGCTCCTACAGACGCTACGCACGACCGTTCGCGGCTCCGATCGGAGTCGCGATCACGTATCGAGCGGTCGACGTGAACGGCAACGTCGAGGCCTCGCACACGCTGAGGCCTTGACCCAACTCGGCGTGCGCCGACGGGTGACGCCCACGGTCGACGGGGTGCAGCGACTCCCGTCGCGGGGCAGGGGCTTTTCGCAGGGCAGGCAGCGAGCGGCGCGATGCCTCGTTTACATCGCCACGAACGCGGAAGAACCTCTCTGCGGATGACGCCCCTCTTTCGGCATCGCGCGCTCATCGTCGCGACGATCATCTTCCTCGCTGCGAGCGCGGTGGCGGCCGCCCTCGCCTTCGCGGGATCGCAGCTCCTGGACGACCGACGGGTCTCGATCCCGCTCGTCC
>JALZFU010000444.1 GCA_030861385.1 Actinomycetota bacterium | reverse complement strand
GTGATACGGCGACGCAGCTCGGCCTCCGGGAAGTTCCGGAACTTGCGCTTCATCTCGCTTGCAGTCATGAGGCCGCCTTTCCGCAGATTCGCGAGGGACCGCCCCTCGCATACGCCGTTCTCATCGTCGGCCCTTCTCTCCGCCCTCGCCATCCCCCGGGGGAGTGAGGACGTGGAGCGCGCGCGCCCGAATCGAGAACTCGAGCTGCGGCTCGAGGACGACCGGCTCGCCATCAACCGCTGCATGGATCCGCGCGCGCGTCGAGTCGACGCGGAACACGGGCGCGGCGTACTCCGCCCAGCCGGGAGCGGCAGCGAGCCCTCCCGAAACCGCCCGTGCAAGGAGCACGAGGAGCGCGCGTCGCGAAGCGGCTTCGACGACGTAGGCATGCAGGAGTCCTTCGTCGAGCCGGGGGCGCTCGCCGAACCCGCCTGCCCCGCTCAGGTCGTAGCCGTTGCTCGCGACGAGGGCGACGAGCGCCCGGTGTCGCTCGCGCCGGTCGTCGACGTCGAACGAGACGTCGAGCGGGCGGCGGGAACGTCCGAGCGTTGCGGCGAGAAGCCGAAGGAGGGCGACCAAGCGATTCTTCGTCCGATGCCGCGGGTCGTGGACGAGGCTTGCGTAGATCCCGAGCGAGACGTTGTTCAGAAAGAGCCGGTCCCCGACCTCGCCGACGTCGACCCGACGCGCATTGCCGCGGTACGCCGCTAGCGCCGCGACCGGGTCGCTCGGATCGAAGCCCGCGTCCCGCGCGAAGTGGTTCCGCGTGCCGAACGGAATCGGAACGAACGGGACGTCCTCGGCGAGCGCGACGGCGGCGACGCCGGCAAGCGATCCGTCCCCACCCGCGACGCCGAGCGCGGTCGCGCCGCGCAAGGCGGCGCCACGGGCGATCTCCGCGGCGTCCTCGGAGGGCGCGAGGACGTGCGTCTCGATCCCGAGCGCTTCCGCGGCAACGACGAGCTCGTCGGTCGTCGGCGTTCTGTCACCCGAGCGGGGATTGACCAGCAAGAGCGGCCGGGCCACGAAGTGGAAGTACCCGGGGACGGCAATCGAACATCGCGTGCGCGGCGCGCGCGCCTGCGCTACGGGCCCGCCGCGGCCGCTACACGGCCCCGTGGATCGCGTGGAGCGTCCACGCGGGGCCGACGCGGATCAGGTGACCGTCAGGGTCGGTGAGGTCGTAGACGTCGGTGCCGAAGCGAGTTCGCGTCAACGTTCCCTCGAGGGCGCGAGTGCGGAGCCGGTCTACCTCGCTCTCCAGGTGCTCGGTGGCGAGCTCGAGCCGTACGCTCCCACCGATCTCGCGGCCGCGGTCGGGATCCCACGTAAGCACGAGGTAGGTTCGCTCCTCGAGCACGAAGAAGGCGCTGTGGGCGTTCTCGCCCTCGTCGTAGGCCGCCTGGGGGCCGTACCCGAGCACGCGCGAGTAGAAGTCGATCGCGCGATCGAGGTCGGTGACGTAGAAGTGGATTGCGCTTACGAGCCCCATGGTGCCTCTACGCGGCGCGCCGCCGACGCGTGGCGGTGCGCTTCTCGCGCTCCTTCTTCTTGCGCTGGCGGTCGTTTCGCCATCGTCGGGTCGGTCGCGAGCCGCGGCCCATCGGCCGGGACTCTAACCACGAAAAAACCGGCGTGGTTGCTTCTCATCAGGCCGCCGGTGGCGAACCCGCCCTCGGTCCCGATACGATTTAGACGTGTCGAAATTTAGGCTGAGCAGGCGCGAACTTCTCGCGGGTGCGGCGCCGGTCGTCGTCGGAGCGCCGCTCGTCCGCCTCGCCGACGGAGCGAGTGCAACGACGCACCTCGCGGCCCATACCGAAAGCGATCGCGGCCATGCGGCGATGATCGGCGCGGACGCGCCGGCACCGGGGGGGCCGCACGACCTCGACGAGCTCCTCTTCCCGCCGGCCGCGCTCCCGCACGAGCCGGGGCGGGTCCGCGAGTACGAGCTCGTGGCCGTCGACCGCGAGATCGAAGTCGCGAAAGGGGTCACGTTCCCGGCCTGGACGTACAACGGAAGCGTCCCCGGCCCGATCATCCGCGCGACCGAGGGCGACCTGCTTCGGGTGCGCTTCCGAAACGGCGGCTCGCATCCGCACACGATCCACTTCCACGGGATCCATCCGGCGAACATGGACGGCGTGTTCGAGATCGTCGAACCGGGCGCGGAGTTCACCTACGAGTTCACGGCGCGCCCGGCCGGGATGCACCTCTACCACTGCCACGCGACTCCGCTCAAGAAGCACATCCATAAGGGGCTCTACGGCGCGTTCATCATCGATCCGCGCGAGCCGCGGCCGCCGGCCCGCGAGCTCGTCATGGTGATGAACGGGTTCGACACGGACGGCGACGGCGAAAACAACTTCTACGCGGTCAACGGTCGCGCCTTCTACTACGCGCGCTACCCGATCCGCGTCCGCCGCTCGGAGACCGTCCGCATCTACCTCGCGAACCTGACGGAGTTCGACCTCTTGAACTCCTTCCATCTCCACGGGGAGTTCTTCCGCTACTACCCGACCGGGTCGACTGACCGCTTCGAGTACACCGACACCGTCGCGCAGTGCCAGGGCGAGCGCGGGATTCTGGAGATCGATTTCCACCACACGGGCACGTTCATGTTCCACGCCCACCAGTCGGAGTTCGCCGAGCTCGGCTGGATGGGGTTCTTCGACGTCGTCGAGTGATGGAGACGGGCTCGCTTGCCGCGCGGCACCGAATCGGGCTCGCCCGCTGGCGGCTCTGGGCGCTCGTCCCGGTGCTCCTCCTCGTAGGGGTCGTGTGGCTCTTTGCGGCGAGCGGCGAGTCGCTCCTCGGGCTCGTCGGCACGAATCCGCCACAGGCTGACCGGTTTGACATCCGCCGCATCACGTTCGAGCCGGGTGAGATCCGGATTCGCGTGACGAACCCGCAGCGGGACGACGTCACGATCGCGTCGGTGACGGTTGACGACGGGGTCGTTCCCTTCGAGCTGAACGGGTCGGCCACGCTCGGGCGTCTCCGTTCGAGGACGATCGTCGTACCCTACGACTGGGTCGAGAACGAGCCGATCTCGGTGGGTGTCACGAGCTCGACCGGGATCGAGACGACGAAGGAGGTCGCCGCCGCGGTCGAGACGCCATCCGCGTCGCCGCGCAGTTTCCTCGGGTACGGCGTCATCGGGGCGCTCGTCGGGGTCGTCCCGGTCGCGCTCGGGCTTCTCTGGCTCCCCTCGCTTCGCCGCGCCGCGCCACAGTGGCTCTCGGCGTTCATGGCCTTGACCGCAGGCCTTCTCACGTTCCTTGCCGTCGAGGCGCTCTCGGAGGCCCTCGAGCTCCAGGCCGCGCTTCCCGCTGCCGTCGGAGGAGCCGGCGTCGTCTTGCTCGGGGTCGCTGCGAGCTACCTGACCCTCACGCTCCTCTCCCACCGCTTCTCCGCGACGGCGGACGCCACGCGCGGCGCGCCGCTCGGGGGAGTCGCGCTCGCGACGCTCGTCGCGATCGGCATCGGCCTCCACAACTTCGGCGAGGGCCTCGCCATCGGGTCGTCCTTCGCGCTCGGCGAGCTCGCGCTCGGCACGTTCTTCGTCGTCGGCTTCATGATCCACAACGTCACCGAGGGCCTCGGCATCGCCGCGCCGGCTGCGGAGGAGGGGCGACGCGTAAGCGTGCGCCGGCTCGCGGCGCTCGTCCTCGTCGCGGGTAGCCCCGCGGTCGCGGGGGCGTGGGTCGGCGGCTTCGTCACCAGCGACCTACTCGGCGTCCTCTTTTTCGCCGCCGCCGCCGGCGCCGCCCTCGAGGTCGTCGTCGAGGTCGGCCGCTACGTCTCGCACCGGGCTCCCGGCGGGCTCACCTCGCCCTACACGGTCGGAGGATTCCT
>JALZFU010000442.1 GCA_030861385.1 Actinomycetota bacterium | reverse complement strand
CTCTTCGGCGACGAGGACGCGATGATCCAGGTCGACATGTCCGAGTACATGGAGAAGCACTCCGTGTCCCGGCTCGTCGGCTCGCCGCCGGGGTACATCGGCTACGACGAAGGCGGCCAGCTAACCGAGGCCGTGCGGCGGAAGCCCTACTCGGTCGTCCTCCTCGACGAGATCGAGAAGGCGCATCCGGACGTCTTCAACATCCTGCTCCAGATCCTCGAGGACGGGAAGCTGACGGACGCACAGGGGCGAAAGGTCGACTTTCGAAACACGATCGTGATCATGACGTCGAACATCGGCGCCGGCACGATCTCGAAGAACCAGTCCTTCGGGTTCGGCATGGGGGACGAGACGGGGCTCTCGTACGACGAGATGAAGTCCCGGATCATGGGCGAGCTCAAGAAGGTCTTCCGGCCCGAGCTCCTGAACCGAATCGACGAGGTCATCGTCTTCCACAAGCTCACCAAGGAGGAGATCAAGACGATCGTCGATCTCATGCTCAAGCGCCTGCGCGAGCAGATGGGCGAGCACGAGGCCGCGATCGAGCTGACGGACGACGCGAAGGAGCTTCTCGTCGAGAAGGGCTACGACCCGGCGATGGGCGCGCGGCCGCTGCGGCGCGCGATCCAGCGCCACATCGAGGACCCGCTCGCCGACTTCGTCCTCGGGCGCACGTTGAAGCCGGGGTCGACGATCCTCGTCGACCGCAAGGAGGAGGGCTCCGAGGACGTGAACATCACGATCGTCGAAGGGCCCGAGCCCGAGCGCGAGAAGGTCACCGTTCCGCCCGAGGAGCCCGAGGGCTCCTCCGACGACGACGAAGCCGCCGACGCGCACTGACGGCTAGCCGGCGGGCGCACCCTGCGAGGCGGTGCGAGTACGGTGCCGCTCTGGCCTCGCAAGAACTCGATGCCGTCATCGTCGGCGCCGGTCCGAACGGCCTCGCTGCTGCTGTCACGCTCGCGCGGGCGGGCCGCTCCGTGCTCGTCCTCGAGGCTGCCGACGTTGTCGGCGGCGGCCTTCGGTCGGCCGAGCTCACGCTCCCGGGGTTCGTCCACGACGTCTGCTCCGCCGTCCATCCCCTGGCAGCCGCGTCGCCGTTCTTCGAGCAGGTCCCGCTCGCCGAGCACGGGCTCGAGCTCGTGCAGCCGCCCGTTCCCCTCGCGCACCCGCTCGACGACGGCACGGCCGTCCTCCTCGAGCGCTCGCTCGAGACGACTGCGACGGGGCTCCTCGGGGACGCCGAGGCATGGCGACGGTTGCTGGCGCCGCTCGTTCGCGATGCCCGCATCCTCCTCGCCGAGACGCTCCGTCCGCTCCGCGTGCCCCGTCATCCGGTGACGCTCGGCCTCTTCGGCCTCCGCGCGCTCCGTTCCGCCACCGCGGTCGCCGACGCGCTCTTCACCGGCGAGCGCGCGAAGGCGCTCTTCGCCGGGAGCGCCGCCCACTCGATGCTGCCGCTCACGCGCTCCCCCTCGGCGGCCTTCGGACTCGTCCTCTCGCTCCTCGGCCACATCGTCGGGTGGCCCCTCGCGCGCGGCGGCTCCCAGCGGATCGCCGACGCGCTCGTCTCGGAGCTTCGCGCGCACGGTGGCCAGGTCGAGACCGGTCGCCGGTTGAACTCGCTCGCAGAGCTCCCGCGCGCTCGCGCCGTCCTCTGCGACCTGACGCCGCGCGAGCTCCTGCGGGTCGCCGGCGAGCGCTTCCCGCCTCGCTACCGGTCGGCGCTTCGGCGCTACCGGTACGGCCCAGGGGCGTTCAAGCTCGACTACGCGCTCGCCGGTCCGGTTCCCTGGGCTGCTCCGGAGTGCGCCCGTGCCGGAACGCTTCACCTCGGCGGCGTCCTCCGCGAGGTCGTCGCGTCGGAGGAGACCGCGGGCCGAGGGCTTCATGCTGAGCGCCCGTTCGTGATCGCGGCGCAGCCGAGCCTCTTCGACCCGACGCGGGCCCCGGCCGGGAGGCACACCTTCTGGGCGTACTGTCACGTCCCGAACGGCTCCACCGTCGACATGACCGAGCGGATCGAGGCGCAGATCGAGCGCTTCGCCCCGGGCTTCCGCGAGCGCGTTCTCGCGCGAGTCTCCACCTCGCCGGCCGAGTTCGAGCGGCACAGCCCGAACTTCGCCGGCGGTGACATCAACGGCGGCCTCGCCGACCTGCGCCAGGTGGTCGCGCGTCCCGTCGCACGGCTCGTTCCCTACGCGACGCCCGTCCCCGGTCTCTACGTCTGCTCGTCGGCGACCCCGCCCGGCGGGGGCGTCCACGGGATGAGCGGTTACCTCGCCGCCCAGGTGGCGCTCCGAACGACGCTCCGCTGAGTTCGCGGGGCAAGGACTTACGACACGCGCTCGAGCCCCTTTCGCGAGGATCGCCGTCAGCCGCCGCTCCTACACTCGGAGGGTGGCGAAGGCGGCCGCCGTTAACTACGCCTGCTCGGAGTGCGGCTACGCAACCGGGAAGTGGCTCGGGCGTTGCCCCGCGTGCGGGGAGTGGGGGTCGCTCGTCGAGGAGCATTCGAGCTCGGCGACGAAAGAGAGACCGGACGCGCGCCCGCTCCTCCGGCTCGTCGACGTCGAGGCCGCCGACGCCGAGCGGATCGCGACCGGTGTGGCCGAGCTCGACCGCGTCCTCGGAGGCGGCCTCGTGCCCGCCTCCCTCGTCCTCGTGAGCGGCGACCCGGGGATCGGGAAGTCGACCCTGCTCCTGATGGCCCTTCGCGCGATGAGCGGCGAGCGGCGCGTCGTCCTCGTCACGGGCGAGGAGTCGCCCGCGCAGGTCAAGCTGCGCGCTGAGCGGCTGGGTGGCGCCGCCGAGGTCGGGATCCTCGCCGAGACGAACCTCGACGCCGTCTGCGCGACGCTCGAGCGAGAGCGGGCCGAGGTGTGCGTGGTCGACTCCGTCCAGACGCTTTCCGCGCCGGAGGTCGGCGCTGCGCCCGGTTCCGTGGCGCAGGTGCGCGAGGCCGCGGCGCGGCTTCTTCGCGTTGCGAAGGCGAACGGCATCGCCGTCTTTCTCGTCGGGCACGTGACGAAGGACGGGGCCGTCGCCGGCCCGCGCGTCCTCGAGCACCTGGTCGACTGCGTGCTCCAGTTCGAGGGCGACCGCTACCGGTCGCACCGCGTGCTGCGGGCGGTCAAGAACCGGTTCGGCTCGACGAACGAGCTCGGGGTCTTCGAGATGACGTCGGGCGGGCTCGTCGGCGTCGACGATCCGTCGCTCGCGTTCGGGCCCCCGGACGACGAGCAGCCCGGCTCGGCGCTCGCGTGCGCGCTCGAGGGGACGCGGCCGCTCGTCCTCGAGGTCCAGGCGCTCGTCTCGCGCACCGACCTCGCGATGCCCCGCCGCGTCGCGACCGGCATCGACCCGAAGCGCCTTGCAATGATCGTCGCCGTCCTCGGGCGCCACGCCGGCGTCGCCCTGGGACAGGCCGACGTCTTCGTCAACGTCGCGGGAGGCGTTCGGATCGACGAACCGGGGGCCGACCTCGCGGTCGCGCTCGCGATCGCGTCTGCCGCTCGCGGGAGGCGAATGCGCGCAAGTGTCGCCTGCGTCGGCGAGATCGGCCTCACCGGCCGCCTGCGGCCGGTGGCGCAGCTGGAGCGGCGGCTCGCCGTGTGCGCGAAGCTCGGGCTCGCGGAAGCGATCGTGCCGGACGGCACAGCTCCGCATGGCACAATGAGGCTCGGCGCGGCCGCGACGCTGAGACGAGCGATCGCGCTCGGACTCGATGCGCGCGGATCCCAGGAAGGACAAGACCCTCCTCTCGGCGCTTAGCCAGGTTGCGCCGGGGAGTGCGCTTCGAGCCGGAATCGACGACATCATCCGCTCGGAGCACGGGGCGCTCATCGTCGTCGGCGAGCCGAGCGACCTGGCGTTCCTCTTCTCGGGAGGCATGCGGCTCGACCTCCCGCTGACGCCGCAGCTCCTCTACGAGCTGGCCAAGATGGACGGCGCGATCATCCTCAACGCCGACCTCTCGCGGATCGTGTACGCAAACGTCCAACTCATGCCGGACCCGACGATCGCCTCCGCGGAGACGGGCACGAGGCACCGCACCGCCGAGCGCGTGGCCAAGCAGACGGGCGCGCTCGTCATCTCGATCTCCCAACAGCGCGAGACCGTCACGCTCTTCATCGGCGACCTCCGCTACCAGCTCGGCGAGATCTCGGACGTCCTCGCGCGGACGAACCAGGCCCTCGCGACGCTCGAGACGTACCGGACCCGGCTCGACCAAGGGCTCACGCGGCTGACCGCGCTCGAGTTCCAGGGAGCGGTCACTCTCGACGACGTCCTCGTCGTCCTGCAGCGCGCCGAGATGACGACCAGGATGGCCGAGGAGATCGAGCGAAACTGCGTCGAGCTCGGCGAAGAAGGCCGGCTCATCCGGATGCAGCTCGACGAGCTCATGGAGGACGTGCCGCGCGAGAAGGCATCGGTCGTCTACGACTATGAGCTCTCGGGCGAGCCGGGGAGCGCCGCTTCCGTGCTCGAGCGGCTCGCCGCGCTCCCGTACGAGCGGCTCGTCGAGTTCGAGGAGATAGCCGTCCTCCTCGGGTACCCGCGCGAGGCGAACCCCCTCGACTACACGGTCTCTCCGCGCGGGCACCGCGTCCTCTCGCACATCCCGCGGCTCCCGGAGGGCGTGATCCGCCAGGTCGTCCGCGACTTCGAGTCGCTCGACGCGGTTATCCGCGCGAGCCAGCGGGACCTCGAGGCCGTGGACGGCGTCGGCGTCGTCCGAGCGCGCGAGATCCGGGAGGGGCTTCGTCGGCTCCAGGAGCACAATCTGGTCGACCGCTACCTCCAGCTCTAGGCGCTCCTTCGGCCGAAAAGCCCTGCTCGTAGCGGCCGATGCGGCTTCCCGACAAAAAAGCCCTGGAAAAATCGCTTTTTCCGTCCGTTTTCGTTACAATTGCGGGGTTGGGAGAGGCGTCGGGGTGCCGAGCCGCGCACCGCAATTCGAGAGGGAGGCAGCTTGTACGCAGTCGGCGATAAGGTCGTCTACCCCCACCACGGCGCCGGCGTCGTGGTCAGGAAGGAGTCGCGCACCGTCCTCGGGCAGGAGCGCGAGTACCTCACGATCCAGATCCTGCACAACGACATGACGGTCAACGTCCCGTCCGAGAATGCCGAGCTCGTCGGCCTCCGCAAGGTGATCGACGAGGAGATGGTCGAGCGCGTGCTGGTCGTCCTGCACGGCGACGGCACGAAGATGCCGAAAAACTGGAATCGTCGCTTCAAGTACAACCGCGACAAGATGAAGACCGGCAACATCTTCGAGCTTGCCGAGGTCGTCCGAAACCTCTCGCTCCGTGATCAGGAGAAGGGCCTCTCGACCGGCGAGAAGCAGATGTTCGTCAAGGCCAAGAAGATCCTCGCCAGCGAGCTCATGTACGCGAAAGGGATGGACGAGGACGAGGCGGCCGCCTGGCTCGACGACGTGCTCGCGGGCGCCGTCGACGCCGTCGTCACGTAGCGCAACCTGACCGCCACCGGCGTCTGGGCCGTCGTCGTCGCCGCCGGCCGCGGCGAGCGCATGGGCTTCGACAAGCTCTGGGCGTCCCTC
>JALZFU010000432.1 GCA_030861385.1 Actinomycetota bacterium | reverse complement strand
GCGGAACCGAGGCCGCAACCGACCGGAAGCGGGCCACGCTCGAGCTCGTCGGCGAGGCGCTCGCAGCCGGCTCCGACGAAGCCGAGCTCGCTGAGCACGTCGTCCGGATAGCGGCCGACGCGACGGGAGCCGAGCGGTGCGTGCTGTGGCGGATCGAGGCGGACGCGGCCCCCGTCTTCCTCGCGGCGCATGGTCTCGACGAACCGCCCGGCGCCGATGCCGGCGAGACAGTCCGGCGAGCGATCGAGCGGCGTCGCTCAGTTGCCGACGGAGACGCCGCGCCGTCGCGGGAAGCTGACGAGGTCGTCGTCCCGCTCGGGGAGCCGCCGGCGGGCGCCCTCCAGCTCCAGTTCGGCGACTCTGCGCTCTCGCGCGATCCCGAGATCCTCGCCACCTTCGGGGCGCGGGGGGCAGTCGCGCTGCGGCGGACGCGGCGAGCGCAGATCGTCGCGGTCGCGCTTCGCCGCTCCCAGGCGATCGTCGCCGTCATCAGCCAGGCGATCGCTCGCCTTTCGCTCTCGCACACGCTCGAGACCGCCGTCGAGCGGATCTCCGAGCTGACCGCGAGCGGGGACGTGGCGATCTACCTCCGCGAGGGCGAGCGCCTGACGGCCGCCGCCTCCCGGGGATTGCGCGGGTCGCACACCGCGCTGGCCGAGCGGCTGCTCGAGCTCGCGCTCGGCCCGTTCCGTGCCCGCGGGTTCCTCTTCATCTCCGACCTCCGTCGCGACCGCCGGCTCGCCGGGCTCGAGGACGTCCTCGCCGAGACCGGCGTGCGGCGCGCGCTCGTCGTCCCGCTCGTCGTTCGCGACGAGGTGATCGGCGCGCTCGCCGTCTACAAGCAGCGGCCTCGTCCCTACCGCTCGGGCGAGGAAGGACTCCTGATCGCCCTCACGAGCCAGCTCGCCGTGGCGGTCCAGAACGCGCGCCTGCACGAGCGGACGAAGGAGCTCGGCGAGGTCCTCGAGCGGACGCTCGCTTCCGAGCGACGCGCCGCACGGCAGCTCCGCGGCCTGTTCGAGATCTCGCACTCGTTCGCGCGGAGCCTCTCGCTCGAAGCGACGCTCGAAGCGGTCGCGAAGGCGATGGTCGCGCTCTTCGAGCTCGACGCCGCCGCGATCCGGATCCCGAACGAGCGCGGCGACGAGCTCGTGACGCGCGCCGTTCACGTGGCGGACGACGCTCTCAGGGCCGCCGCCGCGGCGATCCTCGCACCACCACAGCCCGTCGGGTCGCCGCTCGTCCGGCGGGTCCTCGAGTCGCGCGAGCGCGTCATCCTCTCCCCTCGCGACGGCGAGGGCGATCATGATCCGCTCCTCGCGCCCTTCCTCGCGAAGGGGTCGACGGCGGCGGTCCTTCCGCTCGCGACGCCGGGTGAGGCGATCGGAACGCTGACCCTGCTCTCGCTCGACCCGACGCGGCCGCTCGACATGGACACGGTGGAAGCGGCGACGACCGTGACCGCGCAGGCGGCGCTCGCGATCGACAACGCGCGCCTCTACCAGCAGCAGAAGGACTTCGCCGAGACGATGCAGCGGACGCTCCTCCCCAGCGAGCCGCCCGCGGTGCCCGGCATCGAGGTCGGCCACGTCTACCAGTCGTCGGCGCGCGTCGACGTGGGCGGTGACCTCTACGACTTCCTCGCCCTCGACGACGGGCGCGTCGCCGTCCTCCTCGGCGACGTAACGGGGAAAGGCATCCAGGCCGCCGCCGACATGGCGATGGCGAAGTTCGCGTTCCGTGCTCTCGTGCGTGGATGTCCCGAGCCGGACGCGCTCCTCCAGCGCGTGAACGACGTGATCGTCGAGGAGATCGCCCTCGGCAAGTTCATCACCGCGCTCTACGCGCTCGTCGACCCGCGCGCCGGCGAGGTTCGTTGTGGCAACGCGGGCCATCCGCCGCTTCGGCTGGTCCGGCCCGGCCATCCCATCGTCGCCGTACCGTCGCCGGGGCTTGCGCTCGGCGTCGAGTCGGGGCAGGAGTACCAGGGCGAGCGGGTCGAGCTCGACCCGGGTGCGTCCGTCGTCCTCTTCACCGACGGGCTGATCGAGGCGCGCCGGGACGGCGAGCTCTACGGCGAGGGGCGCCTCGACGCCTTCCTCGCCGAGCACGCGACCCTCGGCGCCCAAGAGCTCGCCGACGCCGTCGTCGCCGACTGCCGCGCCTTCTCGGGCGGCGACCTCGCGGACGATTGCGCCGTCGTCGTCCTTCGCCTCGCTTCCTAGAGCGCTACGACGGCCGGGTCGCCTCTACGCTAGGCGGCGGTGGCGGTTGCGCAGCGCATCCCGCTCTCGAACGCCGAATCGCGCCGGTTGGCGCGGCTCCACGCGGTCGTCTTCGCGAGCGGTGCCGGGACGCTCGCCACCGAGATCGCCGCTTCCCGTCTCCTCGCGCCGTACTTCGGAAGCTCGACGATCGTCTGGGCGAACATCATCGGCCTGATCCTCGTCTACTTGTCCGTCGGGTACTGGCTCGGCGGCAAGGTGGCCGACCGCCGCCCCGAGTCGCGGCTCCTCGGCCTGATCGTCGCAGCGGCAGCGCTCTTCATCGCCGCGACCCCGTTCGTCGCCCGTCCGATCCTCGACCTCGCGCTCGAAGGCCTCGACGCCGTGGACCTCGGCGCCGTCGTCGGCTCCTTCTTCGGCGCGCTCGCGCTCTTCGCGATTCCCGTGACGCTCCTCGGCGCGGTCTCGCCCTTCGCGATCCGGCTCGCGCTCGTCGACGTCGGCGAGGCGGGGACGGTCGCCGGCCGCCTGTACGCCCTCTCGACCGTCGGCAGCATCCTCGGAACCTTCCTCTCGGCGATCGTGACGATCCCGCTCGTCGGAACGCAGCGGACGATGCTCGGGTCGGCGGCGCTCCTCCTGCTCGCGGCTGCCCTCCTCCTCGGCGTTCGCTGGCAGCTCCTGACCGCCTTCGTCGCCGCGCTCCTCTTCGTGCCCGCGGGGACGATCAAGCCAACCTCCGGCCTTCTCTACGAGAGCGACTCGGCCTACCAGTACGTGCAGGTCGTCGAGCGCTACGACGGCTCGCGCGCGCTTCGATTGAACGAGGGCGTCGCGGTCCATTCGCTCTGGCATCGGGAGTCCGTCCTCACCGGCGGCGTCTGGGACACGTTCCTCCTCGTGCCGCCGCTCCTCGACCGGCCCACCCGACGGATGCTCGTGATCGGGAACGCCGGCGGGACGGTCGCGCGCGCGTACGGGAAGGTCTATCCCGAGGTCGCGATCGACGGAGTCGAGATCGACCCCGAGGTGAGCGAGGCGGGGCGACGCTACCTGGGTCTCGCCGACAACGCGCGGCTGACCGTCATCGAGGCGGACGGCCGTCCGTACCTCGAGCTGACGGACGAGCGCTACGACGTCATCGTCGTCGACGCCTACCACCAGCCCTACATCCCCTTCTACCTCGCGACCGAGCAGTTCTTCCGCCTCACGCGCGAGCGGTTGACCCCCGGAGGGATCCTCGCGCTGAACGTCGCGGGCGTGCCGGGCGACGAGCGGCTCTCGGACGCGATCGGGAGCACCGTGCTCGCCGCCTACCCGCAGGCGTGGCGGTGGCGGCCGCTTCGCTTCAACGAGCTCCTTCTCGCCCTCGATCGCCCGGTCGCGCGCGACGAGCTCGCGCGTCGGGCGGCCCGGGCACCGGTCGCGGTCGCGTCACTCGTGCCGCTCTTTCGGAAGGGCGTCGAGGCGGTCAGCGCGGGCGAGCGGCCGCTGACGGACGACCGCGCGCCGGTCGAGTGGCTGACCGACCGCATGATCATCGACTACGTCGCGCGCGGTGGGGAGCTCGACGAGGAGTACCTCCCGACCGCGCCGTGAGGTCTTGCGTAAACTTTCGTCATCGCCCACCCCGGCTCTCTCTGGGAGAGCGCCACTTGCAGCGGTGACCGGGAACAACTCGGGGCGGCGCCCGGGAACAAATCGCGCCCGAGGCGCGTATACCATTCATGCCCTTGCGTCACACCGTCTTCGCGCTCATCGCCGTCGCGGCTCTCACAGCGGGCCCGGCTCGGGCGCAGACGCCGCCCTTGCCGCCGCCGCCGGCCGAGCCGCTCATCGCCGAGGGCGTCACGATCGCGCGGATCGACGTCGGCGCGATGACAGCGGTCGAGGCGACTGACGCTGTAACGACCGCGTTCGACCGGCGGCTTTCGTTCGCGTTCCGCTCGCGCCGGTGGAAGCTTCGGCCGAAGTCGATCGGCGCCTACCCCTACGCCGGGCGGGCCGTCACAGCGGCTCTGACGGCCGCCCCAGGGCGGAACGTCCCGCTCGAGATGCACATCCACATGGGGCGGGTTCGCCGCTACGTCGCCTACCTCGACCGCATCTTCTCGCGGCCTGCGCGCGACTCCGAGCTCCGCCTTCGCAACCTCCGTCCGTTCCTCACGAAGGCGCACGCCGGGATCGACGTTCGGAGGACGCCGATGACGAACGCGATCGTGCGCGCGCTCAGGCGGATGGAGCGGAAGACGATCCGACTCCAGGTCGACGTCCTCCGCCCGTCCGTCACGCGGACTTCGTTCGGCCCGATCGTCGTCGTCCACCGTGGCTCGCGCCGCCTCTACCTCTACCGAAACACGACGTTCGTTCGCCGCTTCCGAATCGCGGTCGGGATGCCGAGCCACCCGACTCCTCTCGGCCGCTACGAGGTCGTGATGAAGCAGCGGCACCCGACTTGGAACCCACCCGACAGCCCTTGGGCAGCCGGTCTCGGTCCGATCCCGCCCGGGCCTGGGAATCCGCTCGGGACTCGGTGGATCGGGACGTCGGCACCGGCAATCGGGATCCACGGCACGCCGCAGCCGTGGACGGTCGGAACGGCCGCCTCCCACGGCTGCATCCGGATGTACATGCGTGACGTCGAGTGGCTTTTCGAGCGAATCCGCGTCGGGACACCCGTGTGGATCGTTCGCGCCTAGCGCCATGACGCCCGGATAGACTCGGGCAGGGCGATGCCCTGGCGCCCCTACTTGCGACTCCTCCTCCAGGCGGCCGCCGTCGGGGTGGTCGGCTCCCTCATCGGCCTCCTCGCGTGGCACGTGGCGACGAAGGAAGCAAACGCGGGGCTCGTCGACGCGGTCGAGGCTGGGGAGACGCCGCCCGCTCCGACGCTCGACCTTCCGGCCCTCGAGGGCAACCGCACGATCTCGCTCGCCTCGTATCGCGGGAAGGCGGTCGTTCTCAACTTCTGGGCATCGTGGTGCGAGCCGTGCAAGCGCGAGGCGCCGATCCTCGAGGACGCTTGGCGACGACACCGCGAGCGCGGCCTCGTCGTCCTAGGCGTCGACGCCCAGGACTTCCGCACGGACGCGCGCCGCTTCGTCGGGCGCTACGGAATCAGCTACCCGGTTGCCCACGACGGGCCGGGTTCCTCACTCGGCCGCTTCGGTCTCACGGGCTTCCCCGAGACGTGGTTCGTCGACCGGCGAGGCCGCCTCGTCGCGTACGTGCGCGGGGAGCTCTCGCGGGAGGAGCTCGACGCCAACATCGAGAAGGCGCTTGCCTCGTGACGCGCGCGCTCGCCGTCGCGGTCCTCGCCCTGCTCGCTCTCGCCGCGCCGGCCGCCGCGAGTGAGGAGCGGCCGACGCTCGAGGAGCTCGAGCGTGAGCTCGTGTGTCCCACGTGCGAGACGTCGCTCGCCGTCTCGAGCTCGCCGATCGCAGAGCGCATGCGGGTGTTCATCCGGGCGCGGATCGCGGCTGGCGACACGAAGAGCGAGATCAAGGGACGCCTCGTCGCCGAGTTCGGCGAGGAGGTCCTCGCGGCGCCGCCGAAGAGCGGCTTCAACCTCGTCGCGTGGATCCTGCCGCTCGCGGGCCTCGGGCTCGCCGCGGTCGTGCTCGGCGTGCTCGCACGGCGGTGGCTCGGGGGCGTCCCGGAAGCGCCGTCGCGCACGGCCCCGTCGAACGGCCGCGCACCGCTCGATCCCGAGCTCGAGCGTCGAGTCGACGAGGAACTCGCCCGCTTCGACGCCTAGGAGCGCTCGTGGAGGGAAGGATCGTGCTCGCCTTCGCCGCCGGGCTCCTCTCGTTCGCGACCCCGTGCGTCCTTCCCCTCGTCCCGGGCTACCTCTCGGCGGTCTCGGGCGCCGCGCCGGGGGAGAGCGGCCGGCGCGTTCTCACGGCGAGCCTCCCGTTCGTCGCCGGATTCACACTCGTCTTCGTCGCGCTCGGCGCCGCGGCGGCGGCGACGGGCGGCCTCCTCGACGAGAACCGACGAATCGTCCTCCAAGTCGCCGGGATCGTCGTCGTCGCGCTCGGGTTCGCGTTCATGGGGCTGCTCCCGCTTCCGTTCCTCGAGCG
>JALZFU010000425.1 GCA_030861385.1 Actinomycetota bacterium | reverse complement strand
GCGCCGGCGACGAGGTAGACCCGGAGATCGGGCCCGTTGTCGACCTCGAAGTTCGTGAGCGTGAGGACGCGGCCCCCCTTCGCGAGCTCGATCGCCTTCACGTCGCCGCGCGCCTCGTGGCGGACGGACTCGAACCGCCCCGAGCGCAGGAGGTTGTTGTCGCGCCGCGCCGGGGCGCTCGTCTGCCCGCTCACTGCCGGCGTCGTCGACGCCGTCGCGACGCGTTCGTTCACGACGTCGTCCATGAGGACGGAGGCGCCGAGGTACGCGCCGGCGGCGGCCGCGGTCGCGGCGTAGGCCGCGAGGACCGGCCACCGGAACGGGCGGCTTCGAACGGCAATGGCGAGCGCGACGACCCCGGCGAGCGCCATCCACCCGCCCGAGAGCACCATCGCCAACCGGAAGTCGTTCGTGAGCTTGCCGCCGACGACCCAGAGACCGACGAGGACGACGACGACCGTCGCCGGGATCGCGAGGAGCCGAAGGACGAGAGGCGTCCGTGCCCGGGTCGCTGCCACCGTCGCCATGGCGGTCCTGTCTCCGCCGGCCGGAGCGCGTTACACGCGCGCCCCCGACCGACCCTTCGCCTTTCTCGTCGCGCCGTTCGCCGTGCGCGGCTTCACGTCGGGATGCCGCTCGAACCAGGCGGCGCGAACGTCGGGCAGGGTCGGGTCGAAGTCCCGGTTTACGCGCTTGCGGAGCTCGCGAAGATCTGCCCAGAGGTCGTAGGGCGACGGGCGGCCCCAGTACCAAAAGCCGACGTACACCTTGAAGATCTCGAGCCCTGGCGCGAGCACGAGCGTGTGCGGGACGGTCGCCGTCTCGTGGTGCGTGTCGACGTACTCCTCGATGTCGAACGTGCGCTGCACCTCCTGGTCGACGTCGGCGAGGAACGGCCAGTGCGCCCCCGTCGTCATCCGGAGCTTCTTCGTGTCGTGGAGGTTCCCGGGGACGATCGTGACGAGCTCGGTGAGCGCCGTCGCGCACCACTCGTGGAACCTGAGCATCTCGCGCTGGTGCTGCCGCTCCCGCGGGCAGTGCTCGCCGCGGCCGAGCAGGAGCACCATCGGGTTCTCGCCCTGGAGGGCGGAGAGGCGATGGAGCGTCCCGCTCTCGTCGGGAAGCTCGAAGTCGGGGATCGTCGCCCCCTGGTGAAGGCCCTGGCTCATCTCGTTCTCCTTTCGCTAGGTGGGGCGGACGCCGGGAAGCGACGCCGCGAGCCGGTACACGCTTGTCTCCGCCGTGACGTACAGCACGCGCCCGTCCTCGCCGCCCCAGGCGAGGTTGTGCGGAGCCTCCGGGAGCCGGAGCGTTCCGAGGTGCTCGCCCTCGGAAGAGAGGATCCAGATCCCGCCCGGCCCGCAGATGTAGAGGTTTCCATCCGTGTCGACCTTGATCCCGTCAATCGCGTCTTCCCCGGGCGCCTCGGTCAGATCGCAGAGGACGTCGCTTGCGCCCGACGCGAGGTCGATTCGAAGGACGATCTTGCGCCGGGAATCCCAATTCCCGACGTAGAGGAAGCGCTCGTCGGGGGAGAGCGCGATTCCGTTCGGGCCCTCGAGCTCGTCGGTCACGAGCTCGAGCTCGCCGTCGCGGAGCCGGTAGACGCCGCTGAACGCAAGCTCGCTCTCGGCGGGGTCGGGGAGGCCGAACGGCGGGTCGGTGAAGAAGAGGGTCCCGTCCGAGGCGAAGACGAGGTCGTTCGGGCTGTTCAGGCGCCTCCCCTCGTAGCAGTCTGCGAGCACGGTCGTGTCCCCGTGCGGGTTGACGCGGAGCACGCGGCGGTTGCCGTGCTGGCAGATCGCGAGGCGGCCCTCGGGGTCGAACGCGAGCCCGTTGGAGCCCGGCTGGTGGTAGCGGCCGACGTCGACGCCCGTGTAGCCCGACTTCGGGCGGAAGACGCTCACCTCCCCTTCGGGCGAGAGCCGATAGATCACGTTCGTGTTCGGCGAGCTGAAGAGGAGCGCGCCGTCGCGCGTCCACACCGGGCCCTCGGTGAACTCGAAGCCGCCGGCGACGCGCTCGAGTTTCGCCCCGCGCGGCACGAGGCGGTCGAGCCGCTCGTCGACTCGCTCCACCTCGAGCGACGCCTCGACGCTCGTGCGGGCTCGCTCGCCCGCGTAGAAGT
>JALZFU010000400.1 GCA_030861385.1 Actinomycetota bacterium | reverse complement strand
GGGCGGTGCTCGCCCGCACGCGGACGAGCGACGAGCTCGACCGACTCCTCGACGAGCTCCTCTCGCCCCTGTCCGCCGCTTCGCGGATCGCCTGGGGCGGAACGTTTCGCTGGCACGAAGCCGAGCTTTCGGGCGCGCTCGTCGCTGAGTGGAACCGCGGAAGCGGCCCTTCTGGCCGCTCGCTGACGAGCTGGCTCCTCCGCGAGGCGAGCGCCGGGGACGACGTCGTCGTCGGAGCCCCCGGGTCGGTGGACGGACGCTCCTACGTCGCCCTCGCGCTTCGCGACGAGGACGCGCTCGTCGGCTACCTCGTGCTCGGGTTCGATCGAGCGCTCTCGCGGCAGCTCGTCGCCGCCTTCGACGACGTGCAGGCGGCGGTCAGCGAGGTGCTCGCCTTCCCGCTACGCCGTACGCGCCAACCCTCCGGGCTCGCAGCCGCGGCCGCGTAGATGTTCCTCCTCCCGAGCCTCCTCGTCGGGCTGCTCCTCGCTTGGCTCCTCCGGGGACGCATCTCGCGTCTCGTCGAGCTCGAGCTTCGCTTCGCCCCGCTCGTCCTCACCGCCCTCGCGGTCCAGGGCGTGATCTTCTCCCGCCTCGGACATGGAATCCCGAGCGACGTCGTCGTCGTGCTCCACCTCGGAAGCTACGGCGCGCTCGCAGCCTTCGGCCTCGCCAACCGCCACGTGCGAGCTCTCGTCCCGATTCTCTTCGGGATGATCCTGAACGGGGTCGCGATCACGGCGAACGGCGGCCGGATGCCCGCTTCGCACGACGCGCTCGCGGCGGCAGGGCTTGTGACGGACGGTGCGAACGTCACGGACGCGACGCACCGTCTCGGGTTCCTGGGCGACGTCTTCGCGCTCCCTGCGGCCCTCCCCCTCGCGAACGTGTTCTCGATCGGCGACGTGCTGATCGCGCTCGGAGTGGTCGGTCTCGTCGTCTCCGTCGCGCTGAACGGGACGACGAGCGTGCTCCGCCCGCGAAACGTGGTCGACGCGTTCGCCGAGCGCGCCTTCCGGCGGCTGGCGCTCGGGAAGCTCGTCTCGCTCGCCGGCGACTGGCTGACGTTGGCGGCGCTCGTCGGCTGGCTCTACGACGAAACCGAGTCGCTCACCTCGGTCGCCGCGATCCTTCTCTTCCGGATCGCGCCGCCGATCGCAGGGAGCGGGATCGCCGCCTACGTGATCGATCGTGTCGACCGAAGGACGGTCTTCGTCGGAGTCGAGCTCGCCCGCGGAGGGGTCGTCGGTCTCGTCCTCTTCGGCATCCTCACCGGCCAGCACGCCTTCGTCTTCGGCGCGGTCGCTCTCTCGGGCCTCCTCGCCGCGCTCTCCGACTCGGCCGTTCCGGCCACGATTCCCGTGCTCCTCGAGCGCCGAACGTACGCGCCCGCGAACGCCGCCCTCGGCGTGATCGAGAACGTCTCCATGGCAGCGGGGTCGGCGGTCGCGGGTCTTGCCATCTCGCTCGTCGGCGTCGTGCCCGCGCTCGTTATCGACATCGGGACGTTTGGCCTCGCGGCGCTCGTCTTCACGGGACTTCCTCGCGGCATCCGGTCGTCGTCTGGGCGTTCCCCGACGCTCGTCACCGGGCTCCGCTACGTCTTCACGAGGAGACGCCTCCTCTTCCTCGTCCTCTCCTTCGCGGCCGCGACGCTCGCGACGGGCCTCGCGAACGCGACCCTTCCCCGTTTCCTCGGCGACGGCGTCCACCTCGGCCCGGGCGCCTACGGGTTCGGGTTCGCCTGTCTCGCCGGCGGCCTCGCCATCGGGAAGTCCTTCGTCGGATTCACCGGGGTCGACGTCCGCGGGCCGCGCTGGATCGGCGTCTCCCTCCTGCTCATGGCGACGACCTTCGCCCTTCTCGCCTCGACCGGGCACGCGCCGACCGCTCTCCTCTTCCTCGCCGTGATCGGCTTCTTCGACGGGACGACGGACGTCATCTTCGACACCGTCGTCCAGCAGGAGGCGGAGCCGCGCTACCACGCGGCTCTCTTCGGCGCCTCGACCGCGCTCTTCCTCTCGACGATGATGCTCTCGATCACCCTGGCCCCGCTCGTGAACGAGGTCGTACGCGCATCCGTCGTCGTCGCGATAAGCGGAGCGTGCGTCGCGCTCGCGGGTGTCATCGCCTTCGTCGGCTCCCTCAGAGACGTAGCGGAGGAGGGACTCGACCCGCGGCTCGCGGTCGGCGCAAGCCCGAACGAGCCCTAGCCTGGACGGTCACCGAGATGTGCCGACACTCTCGGCTCATCTCGCCTTCACCTTCTGGGCACCGTAGACGATCTCGGCGGGAATGCGGCCGCGGCTCAGGCGGCCGGTGTGGGCCCGCTCGAAGTTGTAGAAGCGCAGGTAGCGCTCGAGGTCGCGCCGAAGCCCGGTGAAGCGGACGTGGAGGTAGCGGGCGAAGGCGGGGCGCCAGCACTCGTCGAGGATCGTCTTCTGCAGCGCCTCGACGGCGCCGTTCCTCTGCGGCCTTCCCGCCCTGATCAGCGTCTGGCGGGCGCCGAGCTCGGCGAGCGTCTCGCGGAAGCTCGCGTTGCGAAACTCGCCCCCGTTGTCGGAGAGGACGCGCTGGCGCCGCCAGCCCGCCTGGGAGAGCTCGCGGGCGACCGGGCGGGCGAGCTTCGAGGCCTGCTGCCCGGTCGGGTATCCGCGCGGGCAGCGCACGAGCTCCGCCCAGACGAAGGAGGAGGCGACGTCGATCGCGGTCAGCTGCCAGACGGCGCCCTTCGTGCCGGCGAGGCGCCCGACGAAGAAGGAGTCGACGCCGACGAGCTCGCCCGGGCGCTCTGCCTCGACGTGGCGCTCCTCTTCGCACTCCCTCGGCGGCTCGTAGGGGGCGGCGTAGCCGGCGACGAGCGCGAGGCGCTTGGCGCGCGTGGCGAGGCCGTGGCGGCGCAGGCAGCGCCAGACGCCGTTGTGGGAGACGCGCAGGCCGCCCCAGCGGGGCTTCCTGAGCTCGGCCGCGATCCGCCCGGGGCCGAGGCCGGGGTGGCCGAGCGCGAAGGCGAGGATCGCCTGCTCGAGAAGCGGCGAGAGCTGTTTGGCATCCGCGGCCGCCGGCGCTCCCTGGGGCGGAGGATCGCGAGCCCGTGGCGCTCGATGCGGCGCTTCCAGACGTAGTACGTCGAGCGGTGGAGACCGAAGGTGCGGCAGGCCTCCGCGACGCCGACCCTCGCGGCGAGATCGACGAGCTGCAGGCGGTAGCCGAAGAGGACATCATCCTGCGACATGCGGCTCACTCCTTTCCTCGACTTGGCCGTCGAAGGCGAGGGTGAGCCGCGAAGCGGACGGG
>JALZFU010000399.1 GCA_030861385.1 Actinomycetota bacterium | reverse complement strand
GCCGGATCCCGACGCTCTCGCCGCTGCGATCGCCACCGCTTCCACGCCTCGTGAGGCGGCGGCAGCCCTCTTCGACGCCGTCCGCGCCGTCGTCCCCTTCGACGTCGCCCTTCTCGCGCTCGTCGACGAGGACGGCCGGCGCGCGACCGGATTCGCCACGCGCGGCGCGGACGAGACGTGGTGGCGCAGTGTCGCCTTCGACCTCGAGCACGATGCCGGCGGAATCGTCACCGCGGCGAGCGAGCTCTCGGCGTTCGCGGTCTACGACGCCGAGTCGTCGCCGGTGATCAACCGCCGCCTGGCCACGACCGTGGGGGCGAAGAGCGTCGCGTTCGTCCCGCTCGTCGTGGACGCCCGTCCGATCGGCGTGCTCGTCCTCGTCTCGACGGCCGCGAAGCGGCTCTTCAACGCGGACGAGCTCGCGGGCGCCCAGCGGCTCGCGAACGCGGCCGGAGAGGTGATCGAGCGAACGGGATCGCCGGAAGCGATCCGGCGGGCGCTCGAGCGCGAGAAGCTGATCTCCGAGGTCGCCCGCAAGGTCCGCTCCGAGCTCGACCTCGACTCCGTGCTGGGAGTTGCCGTCGCGGAGATCGGTCACGCGCTCGGCACCGCCCGCTGCTTCATTCGCCTCGGGGCACCGGGTGAGCCGATGCCCGTTCGCGCCGAGTGGGCGCGCCCCGGGCTCGGGTCGATCCCGATCGACGCCGCTCGCCTGCCCGGCTCGAACCTCGCCGTTCGCGAGCGCCGCACGATCGCGGTCGGCGACGTCGTGAATGCGTCCGAGCTCGACGACGCGACGCTCGGCGGGAGGGAGACGCTCCTCGAGCTCGGGTCGCGCGCCGTCCTCGCGACGCCGATCATCGTCTTCGGCCGTCTCATCGGCGTCTTTGCGCTCCACCGGACCGAGACGCACGCGTGGTCGGCGGGGGAGATCTCGGTCGCGGAAGCGGTCGCCGGCGAGGTGGGCCTCGCGATCGAGACGGCGCGCCTCCTCGAGGAGCGCACGCGCCGCCTCGATCAGCAGGCCGCTCTCCTGAACGCCGCTCAGGTCGTCACGAGCGACCTCCGCTTCGAGTCCGTCCTGCGGCGCCTCGTCGACGAGATCGCGACGCTCCTCGGCGCCGACGCCGCCGACTGCTGGCTCCTCGAGCCCGGAAGCGACTTCCTTCGCTGCCGCGCCGTCTTCGGACTTCCCGCGGGCGAGGTCGGGCGACGGATCGCCGCGTCGGGCGCGTTCGCGGAGGCGATCGCGAGCGGCGCCCCCATCCTCAGGCGCGAGTTCGCGAGAACGGAAGAGCCGCCTCCCTCGAAGAGCTTCTCCGCGTTCGAGGAGGTGATGGTCGCCCCCATCACCTGGCTCGGCGAGGTCCGCGGCGTCCTCGGCGCCTGGTCGGTCGAGCCGGGCCGCTTCGACGCGTCCGAGCTCGAGCTGCTCGATGCGTTCGCGCGCTTCGCCTCGCTCGCCTCGCACAACGCCGAGAGCTTCGAGGAGCGCGAGCGTCGGGCGCAGATCCAGCAGGGCTTCTACCGGATCGCGGAGGTGCTCGGCTCGCCCCTCTCGCTGGGGGAGACCTACGACGCCCTCGCGGAGGCCGCCGCCGAGGCGCTTGGCGGCGAGTCCGCGGTTGTCCTCGCTCCCGACACCGGCCGGCTGGTCCTCGCCGGGTCGCACGAGCTCCCTCCCGAGCTGGCCGAGCGCGTCCGCGAGGGCGTCCGCCCCTCGGCGACGCCGCTTGCAACCGCGGCCGAGGAGGAGCGCATCGTCTCCGCGGCCGGGGTGGCCGACGACGAGCGGTTCGACGCGCCGACGCGCGAGCTTCTCGGTGCGCACGGCTACCGCGCGCTCCTGAGCGCGCCCGTCCACCGGGGGAGCGGAAACATCGCCGTGGTGGTCCTCTTCCGGGAGGAGCGCGCGTTCTCCGACGACGACCTCGCCCTCGCCCGCCACCTGAGCCGGGCGGCTCGCGGAGCCCTCGAGCGAAGCGAGCTCTTCGAGACGGAACGACGCGCACGAAACCTGTCGGAGCGTCTCGCGACGGTCGGAGCGCGGCTCGTCATGAACCTCGAGCCCGGGCAGGTGCTCGCCGAGGTGGTCGAGGAAGCGCCGTCGCTCCTGGAAGCGGATGCGGCCGCCGTGCGGCTCCTCGAGCAGGACGAGCTCGTCGTCCGCGCGACGGCGGGATCCGCGCCCGCCTCGATCGTCGGCACGCGCGCGAGCTCGGGCGTCGGGGTCGCCGGGGACGTCGCGCAGTCGCGCCGCCCCGCGAC
>JALZFU010000292.1 GCA_030861385.1 Actinomycetota bacterium | reverse complement strand
GTCCCGCCTCGCGACACGCATCGTGGAGCACGCCGACGATCCCGGTCGGACCTTCGTAGCGCGAGGCTGCGAGACCGAGCTCGCGGACGAGCTCCGGATCGCTCGCCGACCCCGTGACGGGCGCAGGGCGCGTGTGCGGCACGTCGGCGAGGAGGGCGCCGAGCGTCACGACGAGCTCGACGCCGAGGTCGCGCGCGAGCTCGACGATCTCGCCGGTGAACGTCCGCCAGCGGAGGTTCGGCTCGACGCCTAGAAGGAGGACGCCGTCGCGGTCCGCGTCCGGAAGCTCCACGTGGAAGAACGCGTTCTCCGGCCAGTCGATCCGGCGCGTCAACCCGTCGACGAGCGCGACGTGCGGCCGGGTCGCCTGGAAGTCGTAGAACTCCTCGGGATCGATCGACCCGAAGCGGCGTGCCGCCCACGTCTGCGCGAGGTACCCGGCCGCGAGCGAGGCGGCCTGCGCCCCGTCGTTCCAGCCGCGGAACGCGGCGACGAGCACGGGCCGACGAAGGCTCGGACGCCGCTCGATGCGGAGGTTGTGGGCGATAGCGGGAGTGTACGGGAGGAGCGCTACGCTCTCGACGCGCGGACGGGATCGCGAGAATCGGGAGCCCGCCCGCCTCCCCTAGGCCCCACGGTAACGGGACAAAGCGCGCGAGTGGGTCACGAGAGGCCGCTTCTTCGTGCCCGTTCGTTGCCAGAGGCGCACGGCCAGCGCCACGATGCCCGCCCAGACGGCCGTCGCCAGGAGAACGTGCACGAGGACGAGCGGCCAGGGAAGCTGCGTTCGCCACTGCGTCTCTCCGACCGCCATCTGGGCGAGGAGGGCCGCGAGCACCCCGAGAGCGAGCGCCCCCTCGAAGCGAAACGCCGTCCGCCGCCGGAGGAGTCCCGCGGCGAGGAGGACGTACCCAGCGCCGAACACGGCCGCCGTGCGGACGTGCACGTACATCGCGTCCTCGAGGTTTCCGATCCGCTCGACCGCCTCGCCCCCCGAGTGCGGCCCCGCCGCCGTCACGAGCGTCCCGGTCACGACGAGCGCGAACCCGACGGGGACGAGGGCGAGCGCCAGCCGCCGAAGGGAGGTGGGGAACGGATCCGCGGCGCGCGGCCGGGCGAGCGAATGGGCGGAGAGGGCGACGACGACAGCGAGGGCGACGGCAAGGAGAGCGAGCAGGAAGTGCGTGAGGACGACGAGCGCGTCGAGCTCGCTTCGGATCGTGACCCCGCCGAGCCACGCCTCGGTGAGGACGACGGCGAGGAGAACGAGGGCGGTCCAGGCGACCCGACGCGGCAGCCCGCGTACGAACCATGCTCCGCCGGCGGTCGCGAGCGCGAGAAACCCGACCGGGATGCTGACCGCTCGGTTCGTGAACTCGACGACGGCGTGGAAGTCGCGCTCGGGGAAGAGAGAGCCCTCGCTGCAGCGCGGCCAGGTGGCGCAGCCAAGACCCGAGCCCGTCAGGCGGACGGCGGTGCCGGAGAGGACGATCAGGAAGAGGGAGGCGAGGGCGAGGAGGGCGAGGACGCGGAAGGCGGCAGGCGAGAGGGAGCGCGAACGGGCTCGCGCGCGAAGCGTCACGGGCGCCTCGCTCACGGCGGGGCGGCTACCGGACGACGACGCCGTCGCCTTCCTCGACCCGGCCGACGTAAGCGAGGAAGAGGCCGCGGTCGTGGAACGTCGCCTCGAGGACGGCCCGCTTCTCGGCCGGGAGGGTGACGAGGAAGCCGCCCGCCGTCTGCGGGTCGAAGCCGAGGACGGCGAGGGGATCGGGCAACCCGTCGAGCGCGAGCGAGCCTCCCGTGAAGGCGCGGTTCCGCGCGTCGCCGCCGGTGCGAAGCCCCCGCTCGGCGACCGCGAGCGCACCCGGGAGCGCCGGAATCCGGTCGCTCTCGAGCGCGATGCGAACGCCGCTTCGCTCGGCGACCTCGTGCGCGTGGCCGAAGAGTCCGAACCCCGTCACGTCGGTGACCGCGTTCGGCTCGAACGGGCGAAGCGCGTCGGCCGCCTCGCAGCCGAGCTCGATCATCGACCGCGTCGCCTCGACGAGCTCGTCGTCGCCGAGAACGCCGTTTCGAACCCCCGTCAGCACGAGACCGGTCCCGAGGGGCTTCGTCAGGAAGAGCGCGTCGCCGGGGCGGGCCGTCGATTTTCGCCAGACGCCGCTCGGATGAACTGTCCCGAGCGCCGCGAGCCCGTACTTCGGCTCGTGATCACGGAGCGTGTGGCCGCCGGCGAGGACGGCACCGGCCTCGCGCACCTTGGCCGCGGCGCCGTCGAAGACGGCGCGGACGGTCTCGATCGGGAGATCCTCCGGAAAGGCGGCGATCGAGAGCGCGAGGAGCGCGCGGGCGCCCATCGCGAAGATGTCGTTCAGCGCGTTCGTCGCCGCGACCGCCCCGAAGAGCGCGGGATCGTCGAGCATGGGCGGGAAGAAGTCGATCGTGAGAACGAGCGCGCGCTCGTCGTCGAGCCGGTAGACGGCCGCGTCGTCCGCGGGCGAGAGTCCGACGAGGAGAGCCTCCGGCGCGGCGGGCAGGAACCCGGCCAGGAGCTCCTCGAGGCGTGCCGCCGAATACTTCGCCGCGCAGCCGCCACCGGCCTCGAGTCCCGTGAGGCGCGTCACCGCTTCCACGCGGCTGAGCCTAGCGGCCGAGCGCCTCCTCCACGGCCCTTCGGGCGGCGACCTTCGCCATCTCCGTTCGATATTCGGCGGACGCGAACGGGTCGCTGACGGGATTCGTCCCCTCGACCACGGACTCGGCCGCGCCGGCCGGGTCCGAGCCGGAGGCGAGCGCCTGCTCGAACGCGACCGCGCGAAGGGGCGTCGAGCCCATGTTCGTGAGCGCGACGGCCGCCCGGGCAATGCCACCGTCGCCATGCTCGACGAGCGCCGCGACGCCGACGATCGCCCAGTCCTGCGCCCGCGGGTGGAACTTCACGTACGACCACCCGGAGCCCGTCGTCCGCGGCACCCGGATCTCGGTGACGAGCTCGTCGGGAGCGAGATCGGTCTCGAACGCGCTCCGGAAGAAGCGGTTCGCCGGGACGACTCGCTCGCCGCGGGGGCCGTGGACGACGAGCTCCGCGTCAAGCGCAAGGAGGGCGGTCGGGACGTCGGACGCGGGGTCGGCGTGGGCGAGCGAGCCACCGATCGTCCCGACGTGGCGCACCTGGGGGTCGCCGACCTCTCCCGCCGCTTTGGCGAGGAGCGGGCACGCCTCCCGCACGAGCTCGCTTCGGTCGACCTCGTCGTGCGTCGTCAGCGCGCCGATCGCAACGCCGCCGTCCGCCTCGCGGACGTAGGAGAGATCCGCGATCCGGCCGATGTCGACGAGGACGCTCGGGAAGGCGAGCCGGAGCTTCATGAAGGAGAGGAGCGACTGGCCGCCCGCGAGCAGCTTCGCCTCCTCGCCGTGGCGAGCGAGGAGCTCGATCGCGTGCTCGGCCGACTCCGCGAGCTCGTACTCGAACTCGGCGGGGATCACGCCGCACCTCCCTTCGCCTCGCGAATCGCCCGCCAGACGCGCTCCGGGGTCGCGGGCATGTCGATCGACCGGACGCCGAGCGGCGCGAGGGCATCGGCGACCGCGTTCATGACGGCGGCGGGCGCCGCGATCGTCCCCGCCTCGCCGACGCCCTTGACGCCCATCGGGTTCGTCGACGACGGCGTCACCGTCCGGTCGGTCGTCATCGACGGGAGCTCGGCCGCCGAGGGGATCCGGTAGCTGTGCATCGAGCTCGTCACGAGGTTCCCGCCCTCGTCGTAAACGGCCTCCTCATAGAGGGCCTCGGCGATCCCCTGCGCGACCCCGCCGTGCACCTGTCCCTCGACGATCATCGGGTTGATCACGTTGCCGCAGTCGTCCACGGCGACGTACTTCACGATCTCGACGTCGCCCGTCTCGGGGTCGACCTCGACCGCGCACACATGCGCGCCCGCCGGAAACGTGAAGTTGGGGGGGTCGTAGACGTGCGTCCCCTCGAGCCCCGGCTCCTCGCCCTCGGGGAGATCGTGCGCCGTCCACGCGGCGAACGCGACGTCGGGGACCGTCTTCGCCTTCTCGGGCGCCCCGCGAACCTGGAACCGGCCGTCGCGCCACTCGAGGTCGTCGGGAGCGACCTCGAGCGCGTGCGCTGCGATCCGCCTCGCCTTCTCCTTCACCTTCTGGGCCGCGTTCCAGAGCGCGATCCCGCCGACCGCGAGCGAGCGGCTTCCATACGTGTCCATGCCGAGCGGGGAGATCGCCGTGTCGCCGTGCAGCACCTCGACGTCCTCGAAGGGGACTCCCAGCTCGTCGGCCGCGATCTGCGCCCACGAGGTCACGTGCCCCTGGCCGTGCGGCGACGTCCCCGTGACGACGGTCACCTTTCCCGTCGGGTGGCATCGGATCGTCGCGGCGTCCCACCCCCCGGCGCCGTACCGAAGCGCCGCGAGCACCTGTGAGGGAGCGAGCCCGCACATTTCGATGTACGTGGCGAGCCCGATTCCGAGGAGCTTTCCGTGGCGGCTCTCCCGCCGCGACGCCTGCTCACGACGAAGGTCCTCGTACCCCGCGAGCTCGAGCGCGCGATCGAGTGAGGCCGCGTAGTCGCCCGAGTCGAACTGGAGGCCCGAGACGACGTCGCGCGGCTCCGTGAACCGAGGCAGGAAGTTCGCGCGGCGAAGCTCGGCCGGATCCTTGTCGAGCCGCCGCGCGAGCGCGTCCATCGTGCGCTCGATCGCGTACGTCGCCTCGGGACGACCGGCACCGCGATAGGCATCCGTCGGCGTTCGGTTCGTGAAGACGCCCGTGCACTCGAAGAGGTACGCCTGCGCGTCGTAGACGCCCATGTAGAGGAACGCCCCCAGGAGCGGAATCCCTGGCGTCACGAGCTGGAGATACGCACCGAAGTCGGCGAGGAGCCGCGCGCGCACGCCGAGCAATTTCCCTTCCTCGGTCGCCGCGAGCTCGACGTCCTGGAGGACGCCCCGGCCGTGGATGGTCGCCAAGTAGTTCTCGGAGCGCTCCTCGATCCACTTCACCGGCATCGCGAGGCGGCGGGCGAGGGCGAGGCAAATCGCCTCCTCGCCGTAGACGTTCAGCTTCGAGCCGAAGCCGCCGCCGACGTCGGGCGCGATCACGCGGAGCTTCGACTCGGGGATCCCGGTCGTGAGCGCGAGCGTCGTCCGCGCGATGTGAGGCACCTGCGTCGCCGACCACATCGTGAACTCCCCCTGGGCGGGAGCGGGTTGAACGACGACCCCGCGCGGCTCGATCGCGTTCGGGATAAGGCGCGGATGCCAGTAGCGCTCCCGGACGACCACGGGCGCCTCCGAGAAGACGCGGTCGACGTCGCCTCCGGGGAGGGTCCAGGTGTAGCAGCGGTTGTCCCCGAGCTCGTCGTGGCAGGACGGGGCGTTCGGGCGAAGCGCCGCCTCGACGTCGAGCACGGGCTCGAGCGGCTCGAGGTCGGGCTCGACTCCCTCGAGGGCGTCCTTCGCGTGCGCGCGCGTGTCGGCGACGACGACGGCGAGCGGCTCGCCGACGAAGCGCACCTTGTCTCGTGTGATCGGCCAGTGCGTCGGGAGGCGCGGATCCTCGTCGGTCGGCGTCGGCCAGCTTCGAGTCGCGATCGGCCACGCACAGGGGAGACCCGCCTCCCACTCGTCCGCGAGATCGGCGCCCGTAAAGACGGCGACGACGCCCGGCATCTCGCGGGCGCGTGAGACGTCGACGCCGTTCAGCCGCGCGTGCGGGAGGGGGCTCCGCGCGATCGCGACCCAGAGCATCCCCGAGATCGAGATGTCGTCGACGAAGCGCGCCTCGCCGGTCAGAAGCTCGGGATCCTCCTTGCGAAGGACGCCGCCCCCGACGTAGCGCTGTGCCTGCCCGATCGCCTCAGTAACTTGCGTCATTCGTCCTCCATCCCCGGGGTGTCACGTGAGTCTCGCTCCTCGTGCGCCATAACGGCCTCCTACGCACGCGCCGGGGCCAGCTCGGCGGCCGCCGCCCGGATCGCGTCGACGATGTTCTGGTAGCCCGTGCATCGACAGAGGTTCCCCTCGAGGCCGTGCCGGATCTCCTCCTCCGTCAGCTCGCCCTCCTCCTGGATCAACCCGAGCGCCGCCATGATCATCCCCGGCGTGCAGTAGCCGCACTGGAGCGCGTGGTGCTCGTGGAACGCTCGCTGAAGCGGGTGGAACTCACCGTCTCGCGTCAGCCCCTCGATCGTCGTCAGCTCGCGCCCGTCCGCCTGGACGGCGAGGAGCGCGCACGACTTGACGGACTTCCCGTCCAGGAGCACCGTGCACGCGCCGCACGTCGTCGTGTCGCAGCCCACGTTCGTGCCGGTGAGCCCGAGCTGCTCGCGGAGGAAGTAGACGAGGAGCTGGCGAGGCTCGACGTCCGCCTCGCGGCGAACTCCGTTGACTGTCATGGCGACACGTCTCACGGTTACCTCCTTCGGAGAAAGCGGACGAGCGCGCGCCGAAGCGCGCCCAGGACGAGCGGCAGGCCGGCGAGCGGCTGCGCCGGCTCCGGAGTGGGCGGAGGAGCCTCCACGGGCG
>JALZFU010000368.1 GCA_030861385.1 Actinomycetota bacterium | reverse complement strand
GCCTGGTCGCGCGCGCCCACGAGCGGCTGATGAAGGCGCTCCTCCCGGTGCTCGACGACCTCGAGCGGGCGCTCGAAGCCGCTTCCGAGCATGAGGAGGCGAAGCTCGAGGAGGGCGTCGGGCTCGTCGCGCGCGAGCTCCGTTCCGCGCTCCAGCGGGAGGGGCTCGAGGAGATCGAGACGGACGGGCGCTTCGACCCGCACGTCCACGAGGCGCTGCTCTCGCAGCCCTCCGAGCAGGAGGAGGGTGCCGTCCTCGAGGTCCTCCAGAAGGGCTACCGGCTCGGCGACCGCGTCCTTCGGCCGGCCCGCGTCGTGGTCTCCCAGGGGGCGCCGGAGTAGGAATGGCGACGCGGACGCATGATCTCTACGAGGCGCTCGGCGTCTCGAAGAACGCCTCCCAGGACGAGATCAAGAAGGCGTATCGCAAGCTTGCGCGCAAGTACCACCCGGACAAGAACCCGGGCGACGCCGAGGCGGAGGAGCGCTTCAAGGAGGTGCAGACGGCCTACGACGTCCTCGGCGACGCGAAGAAGCGCAAGGAGTACGACCAGCTCGGCTCTCGCATCTTCGCGGGTGGCGGCGCGCCGGGCGGCTGGAACGCCAACTGGTCGGGAAACGTCGGCGACCTCGGCGATCTCGGCGACCTCGGCGACCTCTTCGGGGGAATCTTCGGCAACCTTCGCGGCCGCGCGGGCGGCGGCGCCACGCGGGGGACGCGCGCGCAGCGCGGCGAGCGCGGACGCGACGTCGAGGTCGAGCTCAACGTCTCCTTCGAGGATTCGCTCCACGGCGTCGCGACGAGGATCCCGGTGGAGCTCGAGACGGCGTGCTCGACGTGCCGCGGGACGGGCGCCGAGCCGGGGACGGCCCCGGTCGTGTGCCCCGAGTGCCGTGGTCGCGGCGTCGTCTCCGAGAGCCAGGGCCTCTTCGCGCTCTCGCAGCCGTGCCCGCGCTGCGGCGGCAACGGGACCGTCGTCGAGAAGCCGTGCCGAACATGTGGTGGCACCGGGCGCGAGCGGCGCACGAAGCGCTACGAGGTGAAGATCCCCGCGGGCGTGCGCGACGGCACACGCATCAAGCTGAAGGGCAAGGGCGAGGCCGGCGTGAACGGCGGGCCCCCGGGCGACCTCCACGTCGTCACGCGCGTCACGCCCTCGCCGCTCTTCGTGCGAAAGGGTGCTGATCTCGTGATCGACGTCCCCATCACCTACTCCGAGGCCGCCCTGGGGGCCGACGTCGAGGTCCCGACGCCCGATGGCCGGATCTCCCTCAGGGTTCCGCCCGGCTCCCAGGACGGGCGCACGCTTCGGGTCCGCGGGCGCGGGGCGCCGAAGCTGAACGGCGGCGGGAAAGGCGACCTCCTCGCGCGCGTCCGCGTGACCGTCCCCACGCGGCTGACGAAGGCAGAGCGGGAGGCGATCGAGAACCTGCGGAAGGTGTCGCGCGAGAACCCGCGCGAGCGTCTCGGCGTGTGAGGTGACTCGTGGACGGATTCGAAGACCGCGCCCGGCCGCGCTACATGATCTCCGTGGCGGCCGACCTCGTCGGCATGCACCCGCAGACTCTTCGGATCTACGAGGCGAAGGGTCTCGTTCGGCCGAAGCGGACGGCCGGGAACACGCGACTCTACTCGGACGCCGACCTCGACCGGCTGCGTCTGATCCAGCGGCTGACCACCGAGCTCGGCCTCAACCTGGCCGGCGTCGAGACGGTGCTGCGCCTCGAGGACGAGGTGCAGCGGCTTCGCAAGCGGATGGAGCGGCTCGAGCGCCAGATGCGCGACGAGGTCCAGCGGGTGCACAAGCAGTACCGCCGCGACCTCGTCCTCTATCGCGACCTCCACGACACGAGGCCGGAGCCGACACCGAGAAAGGCACGATGGACCGTGAGGGCGGCGCGCCCACCTCATCCACCCCCGAACTGACCCGAGAACCGTGATGGACTTCGCCTATGAGGGGGCGACGCCCCTCATCCACCCCGGAGAGAGCTGACATGGACTTCTATGAGGGGGGCGAGCCCCCCTCATCCACCCCCCGACGAACCAAGGACGTATATGGACTTCAACAGGCTAACCATCAAGTCACAGGAGGCGGTCGCGGGCGCGCAGGAGCTCGCCCGTCGAAACGGCAACCCCGAGGTCTACCCGGAGCACCTGACGCTCGCGCTCCTCGACCAGGAGCTTCCCC
>JALZFU010000338.1 GCA_030861385.1 Actinomycetota bacterium | reverse complement strand
TCGAGCATGAAGAACTGTCCCGGCGCCCCGGGATCGAGGCCGCCGCGCTCCAGCCGGAGCAGCGTGTACGGCCCGACCGCCTCGGCGGCGATCGTCCTAAGCCGTGCGCGTCTCGGCACCGGCGCGCTCCTGGAGCGAGAGCGCGATCTCGCTGCGGGCGTTCGCGATCGCATGGGCGGCGGCGGCGGCTCCCGGCATCGTCGTGATGCACGGCACGCGGTGGCGGAGAGCGGCTTCTCGGATCAGGTACCCGTCCGTGCGCGCGCCCGCGGCGGTCTCCGGCGTGTTCACGACGAGGTCGCACCGCCCGCGGCGAACGAGGTCGACCACGGTCGGGCCCTCTCCCACCTCCGACACCTTGCGCACCGGGGTCACCGCGACGCCAGCGCGAACGAGGGCGGCGGCGGTCCCCCCGGTTGCGAAGAGCGAGAAGCCGAGGCCGGCGAGGCGCCGCGCGAGCGGCGCAACGGCGTCCTTGTCGGCGTCCCGCACCGAGAAGAAGGCGCCGCCATGCAGGGGAAGCGGCCGGCCGGCCGCGCGCTCGGCCTTGGCAAACGCGGTCGCGAAGTCGGCGCCGCTTGCCATCGCCTCTCCGGTCGAGCGCATCTCGGGTCCGAGGACGGGGTCGGCTCCCGGGAAACGCGCGAACGGGAAGACGGCCGCCTTGACGCTCGTCTCCGCGGCCGCTCCCTCGCGTGGCAGCGCGAGGTCACCGAGCCGCGCGCCCGCCATCAGCCGACAGGCAGCGTCGACGAGGTTGAGACCGATCGCCTTGCTCGCGAAGGGGACGGTGCGCGAGGCGCGCGGATTCGCCTCGAGCACGTGAAGGCGCCCGTGGGCGAGCGCGAGCTGAACGTTGACCAAGCCGACCACGCCGAGCGCGGGCGCGAGGCGGCGGACGGTCGCGCGGACAGCGGCGAGCGCGTGCGTGTCGAGCGAGACGGCGGGGAGGACGCACGACGAGTCGCCCGAGTGGACGCCGGCCTCCTCCACGTGCTGCATCACCGCCGCGACGTACGTCTCGGAGCCGTCGGAGAGAGCGTCCGCGTCGATCTCGAGCGCACCCTCGAGAAAGCGGTCGACGAGGACGCGCTCGCGGGGGTCGACCGCCGCCTCGACGTCACCCGGCCCGTAGCAGACGCGCATGCGTCGCCCGCCGAGCACGTAGGAGGGTCGAACGAGCACCGGGTAGCCGACCGCGCGCGCCACGGAGAGGGCTTCCTCGGGGCCGGTCGCCGTCCCCCACCGCGGGATCGCGATCTCGAGATCGTCGCAGAGCGCGGCGAAACGCTCGCGGTTCTCGGCCAGGTCGACCGCGTCGGGCGGCGTCCCGAGGATCGGGTGGCCGGCCGCCTCGAGCGACTTCGCGAGCGCAAGCGGCGTCTGGCCGCCGAACTGGATCGCGACGCCCGTGGGCCGTTCCCGTTCGCAGACGGCGAGCACGGACTCGACGTCGAGCGGCTCGAAGTAGAGGCGGTCGGACGTGTCGTAGTCGGTGGAGACCGTCTCCGGGTTGCAGTTCACCATGACGGCGTCGAAGCCGAGCGCGCGGAAGCTTCGCGCGGCGTGGACGCAGCAGTAGTCGAACTCGATCCCCTGGCCGATCCGGTTCGGACCCGAACCCAGGATGACGACGGCCGGCTTCTCGCGTCCACGAGGGAGCTCGTCGCGCTCGCCCCACGTCGAGTAGAGGTAGTTGGACGAAGCCTCCACCTCGGCCGCACAGGAGTCGACGCGCCGGTAGGCGGGGTGGACGCCCCACGCCTTGCGCCGGCTTCGCGCCTCCTCCTCGCTCGCGCCGCACGCGGCCGCGATCTCGGCGTCCGCGAGACCGAGCCGCTTGAGCCGAAGCCAGTCGTCGGCCACGAGGTCGTCGAGCGACCGGACGCGATCGAGCGCGTCCGCGACGCGCTCGATCTGAGAGCGAAACCACGGATGCGCATCGGCCGGAAAGACGCCGACTCGAGCCCAGCGAGTGGTCGACTCGGTGGCCTCGTCGCGAGAGCGCATCCCCTTCACGAAGGCCTCGGCAAACGTCCGCCCGATCGCCATCGCCTCGCCGACCGACTTCATCTGCGTGCCGAGCGCCGTGTCGGCGCCGGGGAACTTGTCGAACGCGAAGCGCGGGAACTTGACGACGACGAAATCGAGCGTCGGCTCGAAGCTCGCCGGCGTCGTTCCCGTGAGGTCGTTCGGGATCTCGTCGAGGGTGTAGCCGACGGCGAGCTTCGCGGCGACCTTGGCAATCGGGTAGCCGGTCGCCTTCGAGGCGAGCGCGGAGGAGCGGGAGACGCGCGGGTTCATCTCGATCACACGGAGCTCCCCGGTCTCGCGCTCGCGCGCGAACTGGATGTTCGACCCGCCCGTCTCGACGCCGATCGCCCGCATGACGGCGGCGGCCGCGTCCCGGAGCTCCTGGTAGGCCTCGTCCGGGAGCGTCATCTGCGGCGCGACCGTCACGGAGTCGCCCGTATGGATCCCCATCGGGTCGAGGTTCTCGATCGAGCAGACGACGACAACGTTGTCGCGCGCGTCCCGCATGACCTCGAGCTCGAACTCGTCCCAGCCGGCGAGGTACTCCTCCACGAGAACCTGGCGGACCGGACTTTCGCGCAGGCCGAGGTCGAGCTTCCGCGCGAGCTCCTCCGGTGTCTCGGCGATGCCGCCGCCATGCCCGCCGAGGGTGAACGCCGGTCGGAGGACGACGGGGAAGGAGAGGTCTTCGGGGAGCGCGGCCGGCGACGTCACGACCCGCGACTCCGGAACGCGCAGGCCGGCGCCCACAACCGTCTCCCGGAAGAGCGCCCGATCCTCGGCGCGGCGAATGGCGTCGAGGCTTGCGCCGACGAGCTCGATACCGAGTCCCGCGAGGACGCCGCCCTCCTCGAGACGGGCGGCGAGATTCAGCGCGGTCTGACCACCGAGGGTCGGGAGAAGTGCGTCGGGTCGCTCGCGCGCGAGGACGTCTTCCACCGCGGCGACGTCGAGCGGCTCCAGGTACGTCCGGTCGGCGAAGCCGGGATCGGTCATGATCGTCGCCGGGTTCGAGTTGACGACGATCGTCCGGAAGCCCTCGGCCCGGAGCACCTTCAGCGCCTGGCTCCCCGCGTAGTCGAACTCGCACGCCTGACCGACGACGATCGGACCCGAGCCGATCACGCAGACGGAACGAATGTCAGGCCGCCGCGGCAATCCTGAGATCCTCGACCCACGCCTCGAGCACCGGGAGCGCGTCGTGCGGCCCCGGGCTCGCCTCGGGATGAAACTGCACGGACTGCGCGCCTTCCGAGGGGAGCGCGAGGCCCTCGACCGTTCCGTCGTAGAGCGAGAGGTGCGTGACCACGGGCCCGTCCGCCTCGACGGCGAAGCCGTGGTTCTGGGCCGTCACGAGCACACGGTCTCGCGCCACGTCCAAGACGGGGTGGTTCGCCCCGCGGTGGCCGAAGCGCAGCTTGAACGTCCGGTAGCCCGCCGCTTGTGCGAGGAGCTGGTGGCCGAGGCAGATGCCCAAGAGCGGAACCCGGCCGACGAGCTCCGCGACCGCCGCGACCTCGCGCGGAAGCGCGGCCGGGTCGCCGGGACCGTTCGAGAGGACGACGCCGTCGGGTGCGTCGACGAGGACGGCGGCGGCGGGCGTCGAGTGCGGATGGACCCGGACGGCGGCGCCCGCCGCGAGCAGGCGATGCACGATCGAGCGCTTGCAGCCGTAGTCGAGGACGGCGATCCGTGGACGCCCGCGGCCGAGCGAGTAGGCGTCCGCGGTCGAGACTCCGGCGACGAGGCTGCGGCCCTCCGTGGAGGGCTGGGCCCGGACCGATGCGAGGACGCGCTCGATCGACGCCTCCCCACCCACTGCGGCCGCGCGCATCGACCCGCGCTCGCGCAGGTGGAGGACGAGCGAGCGCGTGTCCACCTCGTCCAGGGCGACGATCCCGCGCGCCGCGAGCCAGCCCTTCCACTCCTCACCGCTCGCCTGGCGCATGACGACGGCCCGCGCGTGCGGGCGGTCCGACTCGGATCGCGCCGGGGCGACGCCGTAGTTTCCGACCATGGGGGCGGTGAAGCACACGATCTGCGCGGCGTAGCTCGGATCCGTCACGACCTCCTGGTAGCCCGACATCGCCGTCGCGAAGACCGCCTCTCCGAAGACGACCGCTTCCGCTCCGAGAGAGCGCCCGGGAAACACGGCGCCGTCTTCGAGGACGAGAAACCCGCTCACGGGCCACCCGGCCGGCGAGCGAGCGAAAGCCGTCCGCGCGAACCGCGAGGTTCTCCCAGCGAAGCGAGCCGGGCCGACGGGAAGAACGCCGCTTCCGCCCTGGGGCCGATGCGAAGGCGAGCGAGCGTCATGCGGCGAACGCGAGCCTTCCCGCGGCGATCGTCATGAGCACGCGCCCCCGCAGCGTCTTCCCGAGGACCCAGGAGTTCGCCGACTTGGAGCGAAACTGCGCCTCCTCGACGCGCCAGGCTGCCTCGAGGTCGAGGAGGACGAGGTTCGCCTCGGCGCCCGGTGAGACGCGCGGCGGCTCGAGCCCGTAGATCCGCGCCGGCCCCACGCTCATTCGCTCGATGAGCGTCGCGAGTGGCAGGACTCCAGGCTCGACGAGCCGCGTGTGGAGGGTCGCGAAGGCCGTCTCGAGCCCGGTGACGCCGAACGGCGCCGATTCGAACGGCACCTCCTTCTCGTGGCGCGCGTGCGGAGCGTGGTCGGTCGCGATCGCGCCGATCGTCCCGTCGCGAAGCGCCTCGACGAGCGCGTCTCGGTCGTCTTCCCCCCGGAGGGGCGGATTCATCTTCAGGTTCGGGTCGAGCGCGCGAACCGCCTCGTCCGTCAAGCAGAGGTGGTGCGGGGTCGCCTCCGCCGTGGCCGCGACTCCCGCCTCGCGGGCCCGCCGAAGCTCCTCGACCGATTCGCGGGCGGAGACGTGGAGGACATGCAGGGAGCGCCGTTCGTAGGCCGCGAGCGCGAGGTCGCGCGCGACCATGACGCTCTCGGCGATCGAGGGGTGACCGCCGAACCCGAGCTCGGCCGACGTCTCCCCCTCGTGCATGTGCCCACCACGCGAGAGGCTCTCGTCCTCGCAGTGGAGCGCGATCGGCCGTCCCGCAGAGGCGCCGTACTGGAACGCCCGACGAAGCAGCGACGGCGAGGCGACGGGCTTGCCGTCGTCCGTGAACCCTGCGGCGCCCGCCTCGGCGAGCTCGACCATCTCCGTGAGGCGCTCGCCCGCCTGCCCCTTCGTGATCGCCGCGAGGAAGCCGACCGGCACGTCCGCCTCGGCCCGCGCCCGCTCGAGGAGCGCGGCGAGGACCGACCCGGTGTCGACGACCGGATCCGTGTTCGGCATCGCCAGGATTGCGCAGTACCCGCCGGCGGCGGCGGCGCTCGTGCCCGAGGCCAGGTCCTCCTCGTCCTCGCGGCCCGGCGTTCGCAGGTGGACGTGCGGGTCGACGAACGCGGGTGCCAGTACGAGCCCGCGCGCGTCCACCAGCCGCTGACCGTGCACGGTCGGCGCTCCCGGCTGCTCGAGCGCCGCCACCGTGCCTTCGACGACCGAGACGTCGAGGACCGCGTCGATTCCCTCCCCCGGATCGACGACGCGGGCCCCCTGGATCCGGAGGCTGTCCTTCCGACCGTTCTTCCCTGCCAGCAGCATCATGCGACCTCCGGCTCCGCGGCGACCCCGACCGGGCCGTGCGTCAGGAGGTCGTAGAGGACGGCCATGCGAACGGCGAGGCCGCTCCGGACTTGCCGCTCGATCAGCGCGTTCGCCGCGTCCGCGACGGCGCCGTCGATCTCGACGCCGCGGTTCATCGGGCCCGGGTGCATCACCTTCTGTCCCGCCCGGATGCGATCGGGCGTGACGCCCCAGCGGGCCCGGTACTCGCGGAGACTCGGGACGTAGTTTTCCCCGGCGAGCATGCGCTCTCGCTGCATCCGCAGGACGTAGACGACGTCGGCGTCCCGGATCGCGTCGATCGAGTGGGACACCGCGCACCCCATCGCCTCGATGCCGCGCGGAATGAGCGGCGGCGGGCCGACGAGCGTGACCTGCGCGCCCATGAGACGAAACGCCTGGATGTTCGAGCGCGCGACCCGCGAATGGAGGACGTCGCCGACGATCGCAACGTGGAGGGCCTCGACGCCCCCGAGCTCGTTCGCGATGGTGTAGAGGTCGAGGAGCGCCTGCGTTGGGTGCTGGTGCTTCCCGTCGCCCGCGTTGACGACATGCGCTCCGGTGTAGCGGGCGACGAGGTGGGGCGCGCCGATCTCCGGGTGGCGGACGACGACGACATCGGGGTCGTAGCACCCGACGGTGAGCGCCGTGTCCTTCAGCGACTCGCCCTTGTCGACGGCCGAGCCCGCCGCCTTGATCGACATCACGTCGGCCGAGAGGCGCTTCGCCGCGAGCTCGAAGCTCGACGACGTCCGCGTCGAGGCCTCGTAGAAGAGGTTGACGACCGTGCGGCCGCGAAGCGTCGGCAGCTTCTTCAGGTCGCGCGCGAGCGACCGCGCGAACGCGCGAGCGAGGCCGAGCAGGCGCTCGACGTCGTCTCGCGTCAGGTCGGCGATCGAGACCAGGTGGCGACGAGGCGGACGGTCGGGCGGCAGGAGCTCGTCGCGCACGAGCGGGCGGACGCGACCGCGCACCTCGCCTCGGGCGGCTTCCGGTGCAGGATGGAGCTGGCGGGGCATCATCCCCTCTCTCTCTCGAGGAGGACTCCGTCCACCTCGTCGACCTCGACGAGCTGAACCTGGATCCGCTCGTCGCGTGCGGTCGGGAGGTTCTTGCCGACGTAGTCCGGCCGGATCGGAAGCTCGCGGTGCCCGCGGTCGACGAGGCACGCGAGCTCGACGCGCGCCGGCCGCCCGTACGCGAAGAGCGCTTCCACCGCGGCGCGGATCGTCCGCCCCGTGTGCAGGACGTCGTCGACGAGGACGCACGTCGTCCCGTCGAGCGGAAAATCGAGCTCGGTCGCCCTGACCACGGGCTGCGTGTGGAGCGGCGCCGCCGCGCCGCGGACGAGGAGGTCGTCGCGGTGGAATGTGATGTCGAGCGTTCCGAGGGCGACCCGACAGCCGACGAACCGGGTTACGAGCGTCCGTAGGCGCTGCGCGAGCGGAACGCCGCGGGTGTGGATGCCGACGAGCGCGACCTGCGCCAGGTCGGAGTTCCGCTCGACGATCTCGTGCGCGATCCGGACGAGCGTTCGTCGGAGCGCTTCCTCGTCGAGGACGACCTTTGCTTGCTGGACGGACGCTGGCACGCTCGAACTCCTTTCCGGCCTCGCGGGACCGGGCTTAAAGGGGCCGAGCAGAGGCTAGGAGCAGCGTCGGACGACGTCCGCCGCGAGCCCGACGCTGCCGCGTCGCGATCGCCCGCAAGCGCTCCCGAAGCATTCGCCCCTCGCCCGCGAAGGTGGCCCGACGGGACGTGGGTGCGTCGAAATCGAGCTCCGGGCTCAGCGGTCGCCGAGCAGATCCTCCGGATCCGTCATCGCCTCGATCGCGTCCTGCGCCTCCGTGAGCGAGCCCTCGGGAACGAGGACCTTGGTGGGCGCGTCAGCGAGCGCGAGGGGATGCTGGTCGACCGCGGGCTGGAGCTCCGACGGGATCCCGGCCGACCGAAGGATGGTCTGAATCTCCTCCGCCTCGGCCAGGTCCCGCGTCACCGCCACCTGCACCATTCCCACCGGGCTCGGCCTCCTCCTGGCGTCCGAGGGCGCCGCCCTTCGCCAGCCGCGGCGCGCCCCGCTCGGGAAACGGGACGTCGATGATATCGAAGTCCCTGGGGACGACCGTCTCGGGGAAGACGGCCCGCGCCTCACGTGCGATCTCGGGCCCGAAGTAGCGGTTCGACAGGTGCGTGAGGACGAGCATCCGCACGCGGGCGAGCTTCGCGACCTCCGCCGCGGCGCGCGCGGTCGAATGGCCAGTCTCGTCAGCTCGCTCGCACTCCTCGTGGCCGAAGGTCCCGTCGTGAACGAGGACGTCCGCCTCCTGGGCGACGTCCGCGACCGCCGGCGTCGGCCGCGTGTCGCCCGTAACGACGAGCTTCCGCCCCGCCCGGGGTGGGCCGAGGACCTGCTCGGGCCGCACGGGCGTCCCGTCGGCAAGGATCACCGTCTCGCCCTGCTGGAGGAGGCCGAAGAGCGGGCCGGCCGGGACGCCGAGCGCCGTCGCGGCGTCGACGTCGAACCGGCCCGGGCGCGGCGACTCGACGAGCGCGTAGCCGATCGACTGGTGGGCGTGGTGGACCCGGAACGCGGCGATGGCGTACTCGCCGCGGTCGACGACGTCGCCCGGCCGGACTTCGACGAGCTCGTAGCGATACGTGAGCTTGCCGAAGACTCGCTGGAGCGACGAGAAGAGCTCGACGAGGCCGCTCGGCCCGTAGACCGTGAGCGGCAGCTCGCGGCCGCGGAGCGCGAACGTCTTCATCATCCCCGGAAGGCCGAGGTAGTGATCCGCGTGGTAGTGGGTCAGAAACACCTCGGGAAGGTCGACGAGCCCGATCCGCGAGCGCAGGAGCTGGCGTTGCGTCCCCTCGCCGCAGTCGAAGAGGAGCCGCTCGCCGCCCCGTCGCACGAGCAGCGAGCTCGGCGCCCGCCGCGCGGTCGGAACCGAGCCCGACGTGCCGAGGAACACGATGTCGAGATCCACACGCGGAGTGTAGGGGGCTCGACCGCGGGAGCCCCGGCGGCGCTCGCCGTGTCGCGGGGGAGCTACGGCGGGAGGGCGAGCACCTGCCCCGGCGAGAGCGCCGCGCTCTCGAGGCGGTTCCTCCGCTCGATCCGCCAGATCGCCTCCCGCGGGTCGCCGGCGTACCGAGCTGTCGCGATCGTCCACAGCGTGTCGCCGGGACGAACGACGTACCGGGGCTCGTCGCCGGCCCCGGTCGTCGGGTGAACCGCGACGAGCGCGAGCGCGGCGGACGCGACGACGAGCAGCACGCGCGCTCTTACGAACATACGTTCGAGCATACGAGGGGCGTCGGACGGAGCCGGTCACGGAAGCGCGACGAGGGCCGGAACGCCGTCGCGGACGAGCGCCATCGTGTGGGCGCTCGCTCGGCGCCGCTCCGTCGGGCTGCCCGGATTGAGGATCCAGGCGCCACCGTGCGACGCTACCTCGGGCGCGTGCGTGTGCCCGTAGACGATGACGTCGCAGTCCGGAAACCAGCTTCGCAGTCGATCGTGCCGGCCGGATGCCGGGCCTGGGTCGTGGACGAGCCCGATCCGAAGCCCCTCGGCGAAAGCCACGCGGCGGTCGGGGAGCGAGTCCCGAAGCGTCGGCTCGTCCATGTTCCCGCGGACGGCGACGACCGGCGAGATGCCCTCCAGCTCGGCGAGGACGGACGGTGCGGTGAAGTCCCCGACGTGGACGACGAGCGAGGACTCCTCGAGGATCGCGACACAGGCGTCCGGTAGCCGCCGCGACCCGCGGGGCATGTGCGTGTCTGCGAGGAGGGCGATCAGGGCGCTTCGACGAGGAACCGGCCGTCGCGGTAGACGAGCTCCCCGTCCGCGTAGACCTCGCTCCCCTCACGGAGGTCGCAGACGAGGTCCCAATGGAGAGCAGACGCGTTCGTACCACCGGTCTCTGGATAGGACTTCCCGAGAGCGAGGTGGATCGTGCCGCCGATCTTCTCGTCGAAGAGCGTGTTCAGCGTGAACTCGGTGACCGCCTCGTTCATCCCGAACGAGAACTCGCCGACGCGTCGCGCACCGTCGTCGATCGCGATCATCTCTTCCAGGAACGCCTGGCCGCGCCTCGCGCGGGCCGAGACGACTTCGCCCCGCTCGAAGCGAAGCTCGATGCCCTCGACGATGCGGCCGCGGAAGGCGGCCGGGTAGGTGAACCGGACGTCGCCCTCGACGCTCGCCTCAACCGGCCCGGTGAAGACCTCGCCGTCGGGGAGGTTCTCCTTACCGCGGCTCGCGATCCACCTCCGCCCCGCGACGCCGAGCGTTAGCTCGGTGCCTTCGGCGACGACGCGAAGCCGGGACGTTGTCTCGAGCCAGCGAGCTAGCCGCTCGAGGCGCTCGCCGAGCTCGCGCCAGGCGGCGACGGGGTCAGGGCGGTCGAAGAGACCGGCCCGGTAGACGAACGCCTCGTACTCGGCGAGCGACATGCCCGCGTCCTGCGCGGCCGCGTTCGTGGGGAAGAGCGTGACGAGCCAGCGGAGCTCGCCCGCATGTGCGCGCGCGAAGACCCGATCGCTCACGTGCTTACGCGCGCGCTGCACGGTCGCCTGCCGAGCGGGGTCGGCGCCCGAGAGCGCGCGAGTGTTGAAGTCGGCCTCGAAGACGATGCGGACGTCGGCCCGTTCGACCTCCTCGCGGCGCGCTGGGCTGAGCCAGCCGAGCTGCGTCTCGTTCCCCTCGTCGAGGAGCGCCTCGGCGAGGCCGTCCACCGCGATCCGCACCTGCGGATGACCGCCGGCGGCGAGGACGCGCCGGAACGTCTCGTGGACGAGCGGCGCTGCGAGCGGAGTCGCGTCGATGACGACGAGGTCGCCCGGGCCGACCGCCGTCGAGTACGAGACGACGACGTCCGCGAGCGCCTCGACCCGCGGGTCAGCCACCGCCCCGCACGGCGGCGACG
>JALZFU010000325.1 GCA_030861385.1 Actinomycetota bacterium | reverse complement strand
GGCGCGAAGCGTGCTGGAGGCGCTCACCGGCGCTCCCGTTCGCGTCGGCGGCGGGCGGCTGGAGGTCGTCTTCGCCGACGAGACCGAGCTCGCGGAGATCGTCGAGGCGCTGGAATCGGCCCTCGTACGCCCCGCGGCGTAACCGCACGCGATCCAATCGCGTTCTCTCTCTGCCGTGGTTGCCGCCTCTGTCCACGAGCTCGACGCGCTGGACGCGATCGACGAAGACGTCGACCTCCGCGACGTCATCCTTCGGTTGGCGCGCCTCGCCGAGCGCGGTCGCCTGGGAGCGTTCACGCGCGCGGTCGAATCCGACGGCCGCCTGAACGACGAGACCCGCTCATGGCTCCTCGCGATCGCGCGCGAGCCCTTCCTGGAAGCGGCCGGGCGCTACGCGGAGCTCTGCCGCCCGACGCCGCGAAGGCACGGTTACAATCCGGCGCGTCGGGCGATTAGCTCAGTCGGTTAGAGCGCCGCTCTGATAAGGCGGAGGTCCCTGGTTCGAATCCAGGATCGCCCACTCTACGCTGCCCGCGAGGCGATCGGGAACCGGTTCGGGTCGCGACCGGCACCACTACAATCGTGTCCGAGGGCGCGACGCGGTGCAGGAGATGGTCATCTACGGGGTCAGCTTCGACATGGTCGGCAAGCAGCCGATCGTCCTCCTCAAGACAGCCGACGGGAACAAGTTCCTGCCCATCTGGATCGGGCACCCGGAGGCGGCCGCGATCCTCATGAAGCTCCAGGGCGCGAGCCCGCCCCGACCGATGACGCACGATCTCTTCACCGACATGCTCACGCAGCTCGAGGCGCGCGTCGTCCGAATCGCCGTCACGGAGCTTCGCGAGAACACGTTCTTCGCCCTCATCACGATCTCGGTCGACGGTTCCGAGATCGAGGTCGACTCGCGCCCCAGCGATGCGATCGCGCTCGCGGTCCGCGCGGACGCGCCGATCTATGCGGCCGACTCGGTGATCGAGGAGAGCGCAATCGAGTTCGAGCACGAGGACGTGAACGAGGAGAAGGTCGTCGAGGAGTTCAAGAAGTTCCTCGACGAGGTGAAGCCGGAGGACTTCTCGACCGAGGGCTAGCCGACCTCGCGGGTCTTCGCTCCCGCCGCCTCCTGCCTTGCCACCTCGCGCTTCGTGAGGTCGAGGATCTCCTCGAAGATCTCCCGCAGGCCCTCATTCGTGAGCGGACCGCGGTTGGCGCGCGTCAGGTAGCTCACCATCCAGTCCTCGCGGGCGTGGTCGACGAACTCGAAGCCGCGCGAGGACTTGTACTCCTTCAACCGGGAGACGAGCTTCAGTCGGTGGTTGATCGCCTCGACGATCGCGAGGTCGTTGTCGGAGATCTGCTCGCGGAGCTGGCGGACGACGGGGTCGGCGCTCGCCTCGTCGGGGGACACGCGCTCAGGTTACGGAAACGAACGGGAGCGGGAAGAGGGCGCGTCAGAAGAGCACTGCCGCGTCGCCTCGGCAGGTCGGATTCGAGAGGCAGAGGAGCCCGAGCGTGAGGGCGGCGCCGTTGTAGAGCGCGTGCGCGATGAAGCCGGGCCAGACGCTCCGCGAGCGGAAGCGAACCCAGGCGAGCCCGACGCCGAAGAGGGCGAGCGGGGCGAGGCCGACGAGGAGCCCGTGGGCGAGGGCGAACGCGAGCCCCGAGACGGCGACGGCCGCCATGCTTCCGAGCACGGAGAGGACGGAGACGCCGAGACCGCGGAAGAAGAGCTCCTCGACGAGCGGTGCGACCGCGACGGCGACGACCGCGTTAGCGGCGACGGCGCCGGCACGGTCGGGTCGCCACGTGTCGGGGAGGTAGCCCTGCTCCTCGCCTGCGTCGACGCCGCTTGCGAGCGCGATCAGGGCCGTCAGGACTCCGGCCGCGACGACGACGCCGATCGCCGCCCAGACCCACCGCTTCGCGAACGGACGGAGCCCGAGCGCCGCGGTCGGGTGGGCGAGAAGCCGCGCGATCGCGACGGTGAGGCCGGCGAGGACGGCGTATGCCACCGTGTTCCCGATCGCCGTCCGGTACTCGTAGAACGGCTCGAGCCTGCCGCCCGTCTCCGTCTCGTCGACGGCGTAGTTGGCCGAGTAGACGAGGGCGATCTGGCCGGCGGCGAGCACCGCCCAGGCGGCGAGCGCGAGCGTCCGCCTAGGCG
>JALZFU010000315.1 GCA_030861385.1 Actinomycetota bacterium | reverse complement strand
TACCAGGTGGGTGCAACCGACCAGGCTTCGAGCCGGGCGACCGCCCGCTCGAGGTCGGCGGCCGCAAACCGCGCCGCCGTCGCGTGCTCGACGAGCGGGACGCGCGGAGCGGGGTCGCGCCCGGCGAGCGCGAGCACGACATAGGCGATCGGCAGCGAGTGCGTCACGACGAGGACGACGGCCTCCCGCCGGGCGAGAAGCGTACGGAACGCGCCCGCATAGCGAGAGACGACGTTCTGTCTTGACTCGCCGCCGCCGGGAGGCTCCGCAGCCGAGTCGCTCGCGAGCGCCCACTCGAGGTACGAGGCGAGCGGCCCTCCCTCGTAGCTTCCGTACAGCGGATCGTTCAGCTCGGTGAGGACGATGCGCGGAACCGCTCTCCCGGCGAGCGCGATGTCCGCCGTCTCGCGCGTTCGCTCGAGCGCGGAAGTGACGCAGAGGTCGATCTCCTCGTCCGCGAGCTCGGCGGCGAGCCTTCGCGCCTGCGCGACGCCTCGCTCGCTCAAGGGGCACCGGACCTCGACCCGTCCGTTCACGAGCCCACGCGCGCTGAAGGTGCTCTCCCCGTGGCGGACGAGGATCGCCGACTCCATCGACTCCCGTGTCAGGTCACTCGACGTCGGCGGCGACGAGCAGGTCGTCCCCCGCCAGGTGAACCGACCGATTCGTGAGGTGGAGGCTCTCGGCGACCCGCGCGACTCCGAGATCGCCGACGGCGTCGATCCCGGTTCCGATGATCGACGGCGCGATCGCGACGACGAGGCGGTCGACGAGCTTCTCGGCGAGAAACGAGGTGATGACCCGCGCTCCGCCCTCGACGAGAAGCGAGCGAACTCCGACCGACCGGAGTCCCGCGAGCGCAGCCGCGAGGTCGACGCCACGGGGGCCGGGGTCGACGACGTGGACGCCGACCGACCGGGCGCGGAGCGCGGCTCGCCGATCCTCGCTCGAGCGGGCGGTCGTGATCATGATCGTGCCCGCCTGGTCGTCGAGGACGCGCGCCGTGGGAGGCAGGCGAAGCGTCGAGTCGAGAACGACGCGAAGCGGCGAGCGTCCCGCGACCATCCGGACGGTGAGCTCGGGATCGTCGACGGTGGCCGTCCCCACGCCGACGAGGACCGCGTCGCACGCCGCGCGAAGGGCGTGCGAGATCCGCCGCTCGGGCTCGCTCGAGATCCATTTGGCGTCGCCGTGTCGGGTGGCGATGCGCCCGTCGACCGTCTGCGCGTACTTGAGGACGACGAACGGCCGCCAGGCAGGCGCCGACGAGCGGCCGAGCAGCGGGCCCACGTCCGTCGCCTCGCCGATCCCGTTCCCGTCCAGGGGTGCTCCCGCCGGCGCGACGTGCCCGAGCCGCGCCTCCTTCGCCCGCAGGTAGGCGGAGTTTCGGACGTGCGGCGGCGTCTGGAGCGGAACGGCCTCGTCGACGGCGATCCCGGCGCGCGTGAGCGCCTCGACCTTTCCCGGGTTGTTGGTGAGAAGGCGCACGGAGCGGATCCCGAGGCGCTCGAGGCAACGCGCGACGACGTCGTAGTCGCGCGCGTCCGGCGGGAAGCCGAGTCGCACGTTCGCGTCGATCGTGTCCGCGCCGTTCTCCTGCAGCATGTACGCCCGGAGCTTGTTCACGAGCCCGATCCCCCGTCCCTCGTGGCCGGTGACGTAGACGAGGACGCCGCGCCCCTCGGCGCTGATCGCGCGTGCCGCCTCCCGGAGCTGCGTCCCGCAGTCGCAGCGAAGCGATCCAAGGGCGTCCCCCGTCAGGCACTCCGAATGGACGCGCGTCAGAACGGAGCGGCCGTCGCCGAGCGCCCCGCGGACGAGCGCGAGGTAGACCCGGCCGGAAGGAACCTCGAAGGCACGGAGCTCGAACTCTCCGAAGCTCGTACCGAGGGGAAGCGTCGCGACCTCGCAAATCGACACGGGGCGGTTACCTTACTCCCGTGCGGCCGGCCGTTGGGACCGGACCAGGGGCGCGCGCAGTCGAATTCGTCGCGCCCTACCGGGTGGACGTCGCGAACGTCGCCGTCGCCGAGCCGAAGGCAGGCGAGGTGCTCGTCCGAGCCGAGTTCTCGGGGGTGAGCGGCGGCACCGAGCTCCTCGCCTATCGCGGCGAGCTCGACTCGCGCCTGCCGCGCGACGAGACGCTCGGCGCCCTCGCGGGGACGTTCGAGTACCCCTTCACCTACGGCTACAGCGTCGTCGGCACGGTCGAGCGCTCGCGAAGCGACCTCGGCGAGGGAGCCCGCATCTTCGCGTTCCACCCCCACCAGGATCGCTTCGTCATCCCCGCACCGGACGTCGTTCCCGTCGAGCACGTGGATGCGCGCACGGCGACCCTCTTCCCGCTCGTGGAGACGGCGCTCCAGCTCGTGCTCGACGCCGGCGTCCGCTACGGCGAGGTCGTCGCCGTCCTCGGTCTCGGGCCGGTCGGGCTCCTCACCGCGATCCTGCTCGCGCGAAGCGGAGCGACCGTCGTCGGAAGTGACCCCAGGCGGTGGCGGCGAGAGACGGGGGTCTCCTGCGGACTCGACGCGGTCGCACCGGAGGAGCTCGACGACGCGGTCCGCGAAGGATCCGGCGGCCGTGGCGCGGACGTCCTCGTCGAGGCGACGGGCAATCCGGACGTTCTCGGGGAGCGCCTCGGCCTTCTCGCTTCCGAGGGCGTCGCGCTCGTCGCGTCGTGGTACGGGGTGAAACCGGTCACGCTCCCGCTCGGTGGCCCCTTCCACCGCCGACGGCTCGAGATCAGGAGCAGCCAGGTGTCGACGCTCGGGAGCCGGGCCGGGCGGTGGGACCGAAAGCGGCGGCTCGAGACGACGCGGCGGCTCCTCGCGGAGCTTCCGCTCGCTCCGCTTGCGTCGCACACGGTTCCCTTCGAGCGCGCGGCCGAGGCGTACGCCGCGCTCGATCGCGGCGACGACGGGCTCGTCCACGTCGCGCTCGCCTACTCGTGAGCGTTGGATTCGAGATCGGCGCGTCGCGCCCGCTCCGCGCGCTCCACCGGATCCCGTGGCTTCCGCCGCCGGAAGGAGACCTGCACGCCCACGACTACCGGATCGAGCTCGTCGTCGAACGAACCGCCCTGGACGAGCGCGGGATGGTGTGCGACCTCGACCTCGTCGAGGCTGCGCTCAGGGACGCGGTCGGCTCCCTCGAGGGCAAGGACCTCGACGAGATCCGCCCGCCGGAAGCGGAAGCGGTGACGGTCGAGATCCTCGCCCGCTGGTTCCACGGAAGGCTCGCGGACGCGATCCGCGAGGCGGGCGGCGAGAGGCTCGCCGTCCGCGTCTGGGAGTCGCCGACGGCGTTCGGCGGCTACCGCGCCTCCGTCGCCGCGAGCTCCGAGTAGGCGGCCAGGCACCGCTCCGCGCACGCCCCCCAGGTGAACGTCTCGAGGACGCGCTCTCGCCCGAGCCGCCCGAGGCGCGCCGCCAACGGGCGGTCGGCGATCAGCTGCGCGAGGCGCGCGCGGAGCTCGTCGACGTTCCCCGGCTCGACGAGGAAGCCGGTGACGCCGTCCTCGACCACCTCGGGTAATCCGCCGATCCTGCTCGCGACGACGGGCGTCCCGCTCGCCATCGCCTCGATGGCGGCGAGGCCGAGGAGCTCCGAGACGGCGATCACGCGCCCGTAGCACGTCTCCTGCACCGACGGGAGCGCGAAGACCTGCGCCTGACGGTAGAGCGTGGGGAGCTGCGTTTCCGAGACGCCGCCGAGGAACCGCACGCGGCGGCCTTCCGCGAGCCGTCGCAGCAGATTCGGGTACTCGCGCTCGGGCAGCTCGGGATCGTGACCCGCCGATCCGACGACGCGAAGATCAGCCTCGTCCGGGAGCGCCTCGATCAGGCGGTCGACGCCCTTGTGCGGCGTGAGCCGCCCGACGAAGAGGACGCCGCGGCGAACGGCGTCGCGCTCGGGCGAGAAGCGATCGGGGTCGGCGCCTCCGTAGATGACGCGCGTCCGGGAAGCGGGTGCGCGAAGCTCGCGCGCAGAATACGCCGACACCGTGAGGAAGCGGTCGAAGAGCCGCGGGAGAAGACCTGCCCAGTCGCCGCCGCCAAGGCCGTGGTCCGTGACCGCCGTCGCGAGCCGGCGGACGCGCGCGTGGACCGCGGCGAGCCGGCTCGGTGCGCTTCGAAGATGGTGCGTGTGGACGACGTCAGCGCCCGCGACGGCATGACCGAGCCCGAGCGCCAGCGGATGCGCGGGATGCCCCGCGGCGAAGGCGAGGGAGCGAAGGACGTGGACCCGGAGTCCGCCCGGCTCGTGCCAGGCGCGCGCCGCGGGCCCGAAGGTCACGAGCTGGCAGTCGACGCGGCGCGCGAGGGCGCGCGCGAGCTCGAGCGGGTAACGCTCGCCGCCTCCGAAGATCCCCTCGGGACCGAAGAGCGTCGGAGCGACGTGGACGACCCGCATCTCGTTCTCCCGCTCGTCACGCTAGGCGATCCTCGCCGCGTGAGCGGGGGCTACCTCTACCACCGACGGATGGCGGACGCCGCGGCGCGCCACCGTGCCCGAATCGTCTTCCTCTCCGTCCCCGAGTGGCCCTTCCCGCTCCCGGTCGTTCGCGGCGGCGCCCTCGTTCAGCGCGCGAGGGAGCTCGGGGCGAGCGCCGTCCTCCTCGACTCGATCGCGGCGGCGTACGC
>JALZFU010000275.1 GCA_030861385.1 Actinomycetota bacterium | reverse complement strand
CTGCGACTCGACGATCGCGGCGAGCGTCAGGTAGCCCAGCGCGCCGCGTCCCTCCCAGCGCTCGAAACCCGGCTCGGCGACGATGCGCGCCGGCCGCGCGGTCGGCTCGAGATCCGGAAGCGTCTCGAGCCACTCGACGCGCGCGAGCCCGTGGCCGCGGCGGCCGCGCGCTTCCGCGTCGAGGAAGTGGTCGGCGAGGGTCCGCGCGTCGCGCTCCTCGAAACCGAGCGCGCGCAGTCGCTCCCGCACGTCCCCGCCCGTCAACGCGCGCGTAAGGTACCGTCGTGCCCACCGCGCTGATCTCGGGAGCGACCGTCCTCGGCTAGCGCGTGGCGGCGGCGCTCGCCACCAGGGGCCTCGCGAAGCGCTACGGCGCGGTCGAGGCGCTGGCGGACGTCGATCTCGAGGTCGGCGAGGGCGAGCTCGTCGGCCTCCTCGGGCCGAACGGCGCCGGGAAGTCGACGCTCGTCAAGATCGCGGTCGGCCTCGTGCGCCCCTCCGCGGGCGCCGCTGAAGTCTGCGGCGCCCGGGCCGGCTCGCGCCGGGCGCGAGCCTCGCTCGGCTACCTCGCGGAGCTCTTCCGCTTTCCGGGCTGGTATTCCGCCGACGAGCTTCTCGAGCTCCACCAGCGCCTCGTCGGCACGCGCGGCGGCGAGGGGGAGCGGCGGGAGCTCCTCGAGCTGGTCGGGCTCGGCGAGGCGCGCGACCGCAAGGTCGACGCGATGTCGAAGGGGATGCAGCAACGGCTCGGGATCGCGCAGGCGCTCGTCGGCCGCCCGCGCCTCCTCCTCCTCGACGAGCCTACGAGCGCCCTCGACCCCGCCGGGCGGCGGACCGTGCGCGGGCTCCTGGAAGAGCTCCGGCGCCGCGGAATCTCCGTCCTCCTGAACTCCCACCTCCTGAGCGAGGTGGAGCTCGTCTGCGACCGCGTCGTCATCCTCTCGGGCGGTCGCGTCGTCGCCGCCGGGCGTCCCCGCGACCTCTCGCAGGCGCGCGGGCTGGAGGTGGAAGTGGACGGCGCCACCCGGCGATTTCCGGACGCGACGCGCGAGGACGCCCCGCGGATCGTCGCCGAGCTCGTCGCTTCCGGCGAGCGCATCTACGGCGTGCGGGTCGTCTCGACGAGCCTCGAGGACATCTATCTGACCGCCGTCGGAGAGGAGGCGTCGTGACGGCGGTCTCGGTGATCGTCGGCTACGCCTTCCGCGAGAGCCTCCGTCGACGGATCTTCCACATCGTCCTCCTCCTGAGTGCCGCCTTCCTCGGCCTCTACGCGCTCGGCGCGAAGCAAGCGTTCGAGGAGGCGCGCGAGTTGGCCGAGGAGGGGCCGATCGGGGACGTGCTTGACGAGACCGTGTTGACGGGCGCGACGCTCCTCGGTCTCGCGATGTTCGCGACGCTCTTCCTCGGCGCCGTCCTCGCCGTCTTCCTGACGCTCGCCGTCGTTCGCGGCGACGCCGAGCGCGGGATCCTCCAGCCGCTCGTCGTCCGCCCGGTCGGGCGCTCGACGCTCCTCGCCTCGCGCTTCCTCGCGGCGACCGCGGTCTGCACGCTCTACGTCGCCGCGCTCTTCGCCGCGAGCTCGGCGATCACGTACGGGATCGGCGGCTGGTGGCCCGACCGGTTCCTCGTCCCGGCGCTCGAGCTCGCGGGCGCAGTGGTCGTCATCGTCGCCCTCTCGCTCCTCGGCTCGATCTTCCTCTCCGCGACGGCGAACGGGATCGCGATCTTCATGCTCTTCGGCGCCGGGCTCGTCGCCGGCCTGCTCGGCCAGATCGGGGAGGCGCTCGGATCGGAGACGCTCACCGAGATCGCCCGCTGGACGTCGTGGGCCCTTCCCTTCGAGGCGCTCTATCAGGACGGGCTGAACGCGATTAGTTCGGAGAGCTTCGGCCTGACCGCGCAGGCGCTCCAGCTCGGCCCGTTCGGAGGCGCGCAGGCCGCGGGCGCCGGGCTCGTCCCCTGGACGCTCGCCTACCTCGGGGCGGTGGCCCTGGCCGGATTCGCCGCCTTCGCGCGCCGAGACCTCTAACGGCCCGGGTTCTCCTCTCGGATGGCGACCTCGTAGACCTCGACGGAGGCGCGCTGCCCACCTCCCGGGCCGGGCGACATCCGGTTCAGCGCCTCGTCGCCGCGGCGAAGATCCTCCTGCGTCTCGAACAACGTGATCCCGAGGCCGACGCCGTTCCGGCGGTCGACCAGCATCCACACGCCTCTGGCA
>JALZFU010000270.1 GCA_030861385.1 Actinomycetota bacterium | reverse complement strand
CGACGAGCGACGCGCCGCCGCCCGACAGCCACCTACGCCGGCGGGGTAACGGCAGCAGACGCTCGCGGTGACGACTACACGGCGCATGTCGCCGAGAGCAAGAGCGGCGGCCTCCTCGCTTCGGCACGGGCAGCATCGGCGAGGGGTCCTCTCGGCCGCGAACATCCTTCACCTTCGGCGCCCGACGCCGCGAAAGGGGACGAGGACGCCCGGGCGGCGCCGACGCGCGAGACGACGCAAGGGCGACTCGGGGCGGCCGAAGGACCGACGGGTTCGTTCAGGTAAACGGTTACGCTCCCGGCCGTGGACGACTACACAGCGAAGTACAAAGGCGAGCCGGTCGAGGTCGCGCTCTTCGGCGGCGAGTACCAGGAAGGCACGCTGACCGCGTACTGCTATATCGAGGACGTCGTCCACCTCGAGCTGAACGGCCACATTCTGATCCCGCTCCAGAACATCGCCTCGCTCCACTGCTCGAGCCGCTGCGACGCGCCCGAGCCGGACTGGCCCCCGGGCGGGCTGACGGACGGCGAGCCCGGCGGCGAGGAGCCGTGAGCCGCGCTCGCGCGACGGAGCCGCGACGGAACCGGGAGGAAACCGGCACAGATGGCGCACCACCCACCCGAATCTCGGCGCTACGATCGCGATCGAGGGGGTCGGGCGCGGAGCGACGCGGGGGGCGAGTCACTCGCGCGCGAGGCGCGTGTTCGTGACATGGGCCCGGCGCTCCACGCCGTTCGGAACGTGGCCAAGGCCTGGCTTTTCCTGGGCGGCTTCGTCGCGGTTCTGACGGCGCTCGGGTGGCTGCTCGGCGGCTTCCGCGTCGCGAGCCTCTTCTTCGTGGTCGGCCTCCTCATGGCCGCGACGGTCTTCTGGTACGGCCCCCGAATCGTGCTCGCCTCACTGGGAGCGCGGGAGCTCCTGCTCGCAGAAGCGCCGCTTCTCTACAGCGTCGCCGAGCGGTTGGCGCTCGCGGCCGGAGTCGACCGACCGCGGCTCTACCTCCTACCCGACGGACATCCGCGTGCGCTCTCGGTCGGGCGCGGGGCGACCGCCGCCGGAATCGCGCTCAGCCAAGGGCTCGTGAACGTCGCGACGCCCGCCGAGCTCGAGGGCGTGCTCGCGCACGAGCTCGCGCACGTTCGCCACCGCGACGTCGTGGTTCAGACGCCGGTCGTGCTCGTCGCCGGCTGGCTCGTCGAGGCGAGCCGCGTCGGCGGCTTCCTCGAGCGCGCGCTCCTCTTCGTCCTCGGCCCGGTGGCGGCGAGCTTCGTCCAGGCGCTCCTCTCGCCGAGGCGTGAGTTCACAGCGGATGCGTTCGCGGCCCGGATCTGCGGATCTCCGCACGGGCTTGCGGACGCGCTCATTCGCCTCGAGCAGGCGCAGGAGCTCGTCGCCTTCCGCGCCAGCCCCGTGACGGAGCCGCTCTACACGGTCGACCCGTTCGCGAAGGACCGACTCGCGACCCTCTTCTCGACCCACCCCCCGATCGGTGAGCGCGTCCAGCGGCTCCGCGGGCTCGATCCGGGCTGGCGCGAGAAGCTCCGCGCCGCCTGAGTCGCGGGCTATCGGAGGAGGCCGGCCAGCGGCCGGGTGTTGACGACGTCGGCCGCCGTCGCCCATCCGCGGCGGGCGGTACCGATGGCGAGCTCGACGTTCGCGAGGCCGGCCGGCGAGTGCGCGTCCGTGCAGACGACGAGCTTCGCTCCCGCGTCGACGGCGAGACGGACGTGCTCGCCCTTCAGGTCGAGCCGGTCGGGAAGGCCGTTGACTTCCAGGGCGATGCCCGTCTCGAGCGCAACCTCGATCGTCCGCTCGAGGTCGAGCGCGTTCGGCGGACGACGGCCGATGAGCCGCCCTGTCGGGTGGCTGAGGGCGCGTACGGCCGGGTGCCGCATCGCGTCGGTCACTCGCTTCGTAAGCTCCCGGGCCGGCTGCCGCTGCCCGGCGTGGACGCTCGCCGTCACCCAGTCGAGCTCGGCAAGGGCTTTGTCGGGAAGGTCGAGCGAGCCGTCGGGGAGGATGTCGCACTCGACTCCGCGGAGAACTCGAAACGGAGCCAGCGCTTCGTTCGCGGCCGCGATCTCGTCGGCCTGCCGGCGCAGGTCATCGGCGTCGACGCCCGCCACGACGCGGACGCTCGGCGTGTGGTCGCAGATGGCAACGTACTCGTACCCGCGCTCGCGCGCGGCGATCGCCATCTCGAGGACGCTCGCGCGACCGTCGGACCACGTCGTGTGGCAGTGGAGATCTCCCCGGAGGTCGGCGAGCTCGACGAGCGCCGGCGGGTCGCCGCGGAACGGCTGCTCGCGCAGCTCGGGCGGACAGAAGGGAACGCCTAGACGCGCATACACGGCGGGCTCGCTTGCCGCTTCCGAAAGCGGCTCGAGAGCCGCGACGTACGCGTCCGAGCCGGTCGCGCGAACGAGCGCGGTGCCGAGCTCGGCGGGCTTCGGGACGAGGAGCTCGACCGCGATTCCCTCCACGGTGACGCCGAGCGCTCGTCGATCGCCGCGCTCGGCGAGCGCGACGACGTCCGCGAGCGCCGCGAACGCGGCGACGACGGGTTCCGGCTTCTCGGCCGGGCGAACGACGACGATTCGTTCGGGCTCGTCGGCCCACCGCCGCACATCGCCGGCAATTTCACCCTCGAGGGCAGCAG
>JALZFU010000269.1 GCA_030861385.1 Actinomycetota bacterium | reverse complement strand
GTGAAGGGGCTGCGCGCGATATCGGACTTCGAGTGGGAGTTCCAGATGCACCATCTCAACCGCAAGCTGGCCCCCGAGATCGAGACCATGTACCTCATGTCGCAGCCGCAGTACAGCTTCCTGTCGTCGAGCGGCGTGAAGGAGATCGCATTCTTCGGTGGAAACGTCGACGATCTCGTCCCGCTCGCGGTCGCGAGACGGTTCGGGGAGATGTTCCCGCGGCCGGAGCCCGGCGCACCCGTCAGCCCACAGGAGTAGACTCGGACGCGCGATGGACGTACTCGTTCTCATCGACAAGCTCGACGACCTCGTGCACAACGCGAAGGCCGTGCCGCTCACCGACCAGGTTCGGATCGACCGTGAGGAGATCTACGACATCCTCGACCAGATGCGCGCGACGATTCCGGAGGAGATCAAGCAGGCCCGCTGGATCGTGAAGGAGCGGCAGGAGATGCTCGCCGAGGCGAAGCGAGAGAGCGACCGCATCCTCGGCGAAGCGCGCGAGCAGGCGGTCCGCGAGGCGTCTCAGACGGAGATCGTACGGCTCGCCGAGCGGCAGGCGCAGGACATCGTCGAGGAGGCCCGGCGCCAAGCGCGCGAGACGCGCCTCGAGATGGAGGATTGGGCCGACTCGATCCTCTCGACCCTCGAGGTCAACCTCGACAAGTTCCTCGGCGCGGTTCGACGCGGCCGCGAGCGCCTCCACGAGCGGTCGCAGGAGTCGGTGATGGCTGGCGTCACCGACGAAACCGTTACCTAGGAGGGCTACACGAGGCCCAGCTCGGCGGCGCGGGCGCGCGCCGCCTCGATGACCTCGACCGCCTCGGCCCGGTCGCCGAACCCCTCGGTCCCGACCTTCTTCTCCTCCAGGTCCTTGTAAACCTGAAAGAAGTGCTCGACCTCGTTCCGGAGGGCGGCCGGAAGATCCTCGAGCTCCTGCACGTGCGACCACATCGGGTCGCGTAGGGGCACGCAGAGGATCTTCTCGTCGCGGCCCTTCTCGTCGTGCATCCGAAAGAGGCCGACCGGTCGCGCGCGCACGCGACAACCGGGGAAGGTCGGCTCGCCGACGAAGACGAGCGCGTCGAGCGGGTCGCCGTCCTCTCCCTGGGCGCCCTCGATGAAGCCGTAGTCCGCGGGGTAGCGCGTCGAGGTGAAGAGCATTCGGTCGAGGACGATGTGCCCCGTCTCGTGGTCGACCTCGTACTTGTTTCGCGACCCCGACGGGATCTCGACGAGGATCACGACCTCGGTCGGGTGCGCCGCCACGCGCCGTCTCTACCCGCCGGGATGGGTTGGTACGCTGATCCTCGGTGACGATCGTCGACCTGCGAACGGTTCGCCTGGCGCCCGGGGAGCAGTTCCGCGACACCCGCGCCGTCGACCTCGAGGCGCTCGAGCTGGGAGGGCAGCGCTACGCGCCCCGGCCCGACTCGCCCGACGCGACGCTCACGCTGACGCGGATGACGAGTGGCCTCATGCTCGAGCTCGCCTTCGAGGCGCGGCTCGTCGGCCCCTGCTTCCGCTGTCTGGAGGAGACGGAGGTGACGACGCCGATCTCGGGACGGGAGTACCAGGCGAGCGATCCGCACGCGGACGAGGAGCTCCGGACGCCGTACGTCGCCGACGAGCGCGTCGACCTCTCCGGTTGGGCGCGTGACGCCGTCGTCCTCTCGCTCCCGGAGAAGATCCTCTGCCGACCGGAGTGCGCCGGGCTCTGCCCGGTGTGCGGCGAGGACCTGAACCTGGCGCCCCACGAGCACGACGAGGAGCCCCGCGACCCCCGCTGGGCCGTCCTGGCCGATCTCAAGGAGCGCCTCTAGCGCGCGCCGCGCGCCGCTAGCGCGTGCCGCGCCGCGGGCGAAGCCCGGGACGGGCGCCCCTGGTACCCTCGTTCGGTAATGGCCGTTCCCAAGCGAAAGACCTCGAAGGCGCGCCGCGACAAGCGCCGCGCGACGCACAAGCTCGCGGCACCCGTCGTCGTCGAGTGCCCGCAGTGCCACCAACCGAAGCGGCCCCACCGGGTCTGCCCGACCTGCGGAACGTACCGCGGGCGCGAGGTCGAGCCGCTTCGAAGCGCCGCCCCGTAAGTTGACTGCACCCGTCCGCGTCGCCGTCGACGCGATGGGCGGTGACTCGGCGCCGGAGGAGGTGGTCGCGGGCGCGGCCGACGCGCGCTCGGACACGGTCGAGCCGCTCCTCTACGGCCCGCGTGACGTCCTCGAGCCGCTTGCGAGCGGCCTCGCGCTCGTCCACGCTC
>JALZFU010000256.1 GCA_030861385.1 Actinomycetota bacterium | reverse complement strand
AGCGCGACGGGCGGAAAGTCTCGGCGTGGCGGCGAAACGTCGCCGACGCGGGACTCGACGGCTGGGTCGAGGTCGTGGAGGGCGATGCGTTCGCGACCCTCCGCGGACTCGACGACTTCTTCGACATCGTCTTCCTCGACGCCGAGAAGGACGACTACGAGGAGCTCTTCGCGCTCGCGCGCGTCCACGTCGAGCTCGGCGGGCTCGTCGTCGCCGACAGCGTGCTCTCGCACGCGGAGACGCTCGGCGCCTACAGCGCGGCCCGTCAGGGAGATCCGACGGTGTCGAGCGTCACCGTCCCGCTCGACCGCGGCCTCGAGCTCACGACCGTCCTCGCGCCGCCGACCTTCTAGCGGGGCTCGGCGGCCGTCCTTTCGACACCGCTATCATCCGCCTACCACGGAAAGGAGGTGGTCCGATCTTGGTAGACGACAGTACGGGCAGTGGAGGTACTCGCACGTAGGGGCGTGTCCCCGAGACCCACGGGGAATCGCCTAGCCAGCGTAGGGGGCTGAGCGCTCCTACGAATCCAGGCGAGTAACCGAGTGCTTGACGCGGGGCCCTTCGGGGCCCCGCTCGCATTTCGAGGGCGGCCGCCGAGCGCGTTTGCCGCGCGAGAAGCCGGGGTAGCGCTCTTGCGCGACGATTGGCGAGGAGGTGCGATGACCGCGGCAGCGGCCGAAGCTGAACTCCGGACGATCGAGACGCAAATACCGGCCCGGCTCGACCGGCTGCCGTGGTCGCGGTGGCACTGGCTCGTCGTCGTCGGTCTCGGAACGGTCTGGATCCTCGACGGCCTCGCGGTCGCGATCGTCGGCGCGGCGGCAGGCCGCCTGACGGAAAAAGGGAGCGGGCTCGAGCTCTCCGCCTCGCAGATCGGCTGGGCGGCGACCCTCTACATCGTCGGCGTCTGCGTCGGCGCGCTCGTCTTCGGCTACCTGGCCGACCGCTACGGTCGGAAGAAGCTCTTCATCACGACGCTCCTCGTCTACCTCGTCTCGACCGTTCTCACCGCGTTCTCGCCGAACTTCGGGTTCTTCGCCGCGATGCGGCTCCTGACCGGTGCCGGGATCGGGGGCGAGTACGCCGCGATCAACTCCGCGATCGACGAGCTCATCCCCGCGCGCGTGCGCGGAACGGTCGACCTCATCATCAACGGCTCCTTCTGGGTCGGCGTCGCGCTCGGCTCGGCGCTCTCGTTCGTCGTTCTGAATCCGGACATCTTCGCCCGCGACGTCGGTTGGCGGGTCGCGTTCGCAATCGGCGCCGTCTTCGCCGTCGCGATCATGATCGTTCGCCGAAACGTCCCCGAGAGTCCGCGCTGGCTCGCGATCCACGGGCGCGAGGAGAAGGCCGAGCAGGTGGTCGGCGAGATCGAGCGGCAGATCGTCGCGGAGACAGGGCAGGAGCTGATCGAGCCGCGCCGGACGATTCGGATCAAGCAGCGGAAGGCGATCGGGATCGGGACGATCGCGAAGACCGTCTTCACGCTCTATCCCCGGCGCGCCGTGCTCGGCATGGCGCTCTTCATCGGCCAGGCCTTCCTCTACAACGCCATCTTCTTCACGTACGGGCTCGTGCTCGCCGAGTTCTACGGCGTCGACTCGGGCGACATCCCGCTCTACATCTTCCCCTTCGCCGCCGGGAACTTCCTCGGGCCGCTCCTCCTCGGGCGCCTCTTCGACACGCTTGGCCGTCGGCCGATGATCGCCGCGACCTACCTCCTCTCGGGCGGGCTCCTGATCATCTCCGGGATCCTGTTCCAGCAGGGCGTCCTGACCGCGACCACTCAGACGATCGCCTGGTGCGTGATCTTCTTCTTCGCGTCGTCGGGGGCGAGCGCCGCCTACCTGACCGTGAGCGAGGTCTTCCCGATGGAGACGCGCGCGATGGCGATCGCGTTCTTCGTCGCGTTCGGGACGGTGATCGGCGGCACCGCCGGACCACTCCTCTTCGGCTACCTGATCGAGAGCGGCGACGCTTCGAAGCTCCTCATCGGGTTCGTCATCGGCGGCGTCCTCATGATGCTTGCCGGCCTCGTCGAGATCGCGATCGGGATCGAGGCGGCCCAGCGCGACCTGGAGGACATCGCCGAGCCGTTGACGGCCGTCGAGGCTCGCGAAGCGGAAGCGGTCAAGGCCGGCCCCGGCGCCGAGGAGCCCGGTGAGGCCGCCGACGTCCTGACCGTCGGCCCGGAGGAGGAGCGGGTCGTCGAGGAGCCGACACCAGGGCCGACTCGAGGAGGCGAGCGATGACGGAGACGAGGAACGAGCAGGGCGCCCGCGGCCGGCGGCGGCGAGGCCGGATCGCGTTCGGCCCGGGCGAGCTCGGCGGTTGGTCGCCCGAGGTCAGCGGCTCCGCCCATTTCCGCGACGAGGACGAGTGGTGGCGGGAGCGCGAGGTCGAGATGATCGAGCGCGCCCTCGCCGACCGCGGCGAGATGCGCCGCCGAGACCTCGGGAACCTGATCGGCTGCAAGTACTGGGGGCCGGGCCGCTTTCGCCGCGCGCTCGCGGCCGCGGTCGAGGAGGGACGCATCCGACGGGTCGGCTTCGGGCGCTACGCCCCGGCCGAAGGCCGAGGCTCGTAGTCAGACGGCGGCGCGCCGGATCTGGTCGTTCACGCCGATCGGCTCGATCCCGAACGCCTCGACCGCGGGCGTGACGTCCGTCACGTTGTCGTCGAACTCGAGCATCGTGAGCGCGTCGGGGGAGAGTGGGAGGCCCGTCGGCAGCTTCTCGACGAGCGTCGCCCCCGCCCGCACGAGCCCCATCGGCGGGTGGAACGTTCGACGGCGCTTGCCGAGGACGCGCTTGATCCGTTCGTAGAGCTCGTCCCACGTCAGGACGTCCGGGCCGCCGAGCTCGAACGTCCGGTTCGTCGCCGCGGGGGTCGAGAGCGCCTTCGCGAAGTAGGCAGCGACGTCGTCCACCCAGATCGGCTGCATGCGCCTCGTTCCGACGACCGCGATGGCGGGCGACCACCGCACCTGACGGATGAGAAGCGGGAGCATCCCCCCGTCGCGCCCGAAGATGAAGCTAGGACGGAAGATGACGTGCTCGAGCCCCGACTCGGCGACGGCTCGCTCCTGCTCCCACTTGGCACGGAAGTAGTGCGTCAGGTCCTTCGACCGGGCGCCCGTCCCGAGCGCGCTCATGTGGAGGAAGCGGGTGACGCCGGCCCGCCTCGCGGCCGCGACGAGGTCGCGCGTCCCCTCGATCATGATGCGCTCGAACTTCTCGCCGCTCCCGGTCGGGATGGCAACGAGGTGGACGACCGCGTCGCACCTCGCGACCGCGCGGTCGAGGCTCTCGGCGTCGGTCATGTCGCCCTCGGCGAGCTCGCAGCCCCAGCTCGCGACCGTCCGCGCCGCCTTCGAGCGCGGGTTTCGGACGAGGACGCGCACCGGTCGGTCCTCGGCGCGGAGCGCGTGCACGAGGTGGGTGCCGACGAACCCCGTCCCGCCGGTCACGAGGATCATCCGAAGTTCCTCCAGTAGCGGCTCGGCGTCGGGCCGGCCTGTCCCTGGTACTTCGACCCGAGAAGCGCGGCGCCGTAGGGACGCTCCGCCGGCTCGGTGAGCTGGACGAACGAGAGCTGCCCGATCTTCATGCCGACGTAGATCGTGATCGGGAGGTTGGCGACGTTCGAGAGCTCGAGCGTGACGTGGCCGTCCCAGCCGGGGTCGATGAACCCGGCCGTCGAGTGGATGAGGAGGCCGAGCCGGCCAAGCGAGCTCTTCCCCTCGAGGCGCGCGACGAGGTCGTCGGGGAGCACGATCCGCTCGAGGGTCGAGCCGAGCACGAACTCGCCCGGGTGGAGGATGAAGGGCTCCTCGCCGTCGTCGGCGATCTCGACGAGCTCGGTCAGCTCCTCCATCGGCTCCTTGACGTCGATGAAGGGGTAGCGCGAGTTTCGAAAGACGCGGAAGAACCGGTCGACCCGGACGTCCACGCTGGACGGCTGCACCAGGTCGTCGTCGAAGGGATCGATCACGATCCGGTCCTCGTCGAGAAGCCGCCGGATCGTGCGATCGGACAGGACCATCCGGGCGACCATTGTAGGGGCCCGGGGTCCCCCGCCCCGCCTGCGCGAGCGCCAACCGCTATCGTCCTCCGCCATGGCGACGACGACCTCGATCCAGATCAGGACCGACATCCCGGGCCCGCGGAGCCGCTCCATCCTCGAGCGGAAGGAGCGAGTCGTCGCGGAAGCGCTCTCCGTCTACCTCCCGCTCGTGATCGCCGAGGGCGCCGGCGCGACGCTCACGGACGTGGACGGCAACACGTTCATCGACTTCACCGGGGGGATCGGCTGCCTCGCGGTCGGCCACTCCCACCCGCGCGTCGTCGAGACTGCGCAGGAGCAGCTCGCGCGCTTCACGCACACGGATTTCACGATCGTTCCGTACGAGAACTACGTCGCGCTCGCCGAGCGGCTGTGCGCCGCGGCCCCGATCTCGGGCGAGCTTCGGGCCGGCTTCTTCAACGCCGGAGCGGAGGCGATCGAGAACGCGGTCAAGTTCGCGCGCGCCTACACGAAGCGGCCCGCGCTCGTCGCCTTCGACGGCGGCTTCCACGGGCGGACGCTCCTCGCGCTCAGCCTCACGTCGAAGACGCACCCGTACAAGGCAGGCTTGGGGCCGTTCGCGCCCGAGGTCTACCGCGTCTCGTACGCCGACCCGTACCGGGGCCCGGACGCCTCGTCAGCGCTCGCCGAGCTCGAGCGCGCGTTCCGGACGCGAGTCGCGGTCGAGGAGGTGGCTGCGATCGTCATCGAGCCGATCCAGGGCGAGAGCGGATTCGTCGTCCCTCCGGCCGAGTTCGTGCAGGGCGTGCGCGAGCTCGCCAGCGAGCACGGGATCGTCCTCGTCGTCGACGAGGTACAGGCGGGGTTCGGTCGGACGGGAAAGCTCTTCGGGATCGAGCACTTCGGCGTCGAGCCCGACCTCATGACGATCGCGAAGTCGGTCGCTGCGGGGCTACCGCTCTCGGGTGTCGTCGGGCGGGCCGAGATCATGGACGCGCCGGGCGACAGCGCGATCGGGGGGACGTACGTCGGGAACCCGGTTGCGATCGCCGCCGCCCACGCGGTCCTCGACGTGATCGAGGAGGAG
>JALZFU010000238.1 GCA_030861385.1 Actinomycetota bacterium | reverse complement strand
ACCCAACCACGATCGACCAGCTCAGCCCGCAAGAGCGGCAGATCGTCCGCCTAGTCACCGAAGGGCTCTCCAACAGAGAGGTTGCCGCTCAGCTTTTCCTTTCGCCGCGAACGATCGATTATCACCTGCGCAACGTGTTCGCCAAGCTCGGGATCACGTCGCGCACGCAGCTCGCGCGCCTCGCGCTCGGTGCGGAGGCGACGGCCGACGAGGCACCCACCGTGCGGATTAGCGCCTAACCGAGGGCAGAAGGCGGCCGAAGGTCGCGCTGGCGAACTCAATGGCGAACACGACGAAAATTACCTGCAAATCTGCACTTTAGGGGCGGTCTCGAAAGCCGTTAGAGGTCACTGGCCTCTCGAGGGTTCGAATCCCTCCCCCTCCGCTCTCCAGGCCGCATCGGGCGCCGATCGGTTGCCCGATGCGGCTACGAACGGTCTTCGTGACCGCTGCACTCAGTCCACCGAAGTCCATGGCAGTCCGGATAAGTGCACACATTTCGGTGCGCACTGGCGAACAACTGGCGAACAATTCGACTACCGCGCGCTACCGCCGGCGGAAGCGCGGCTCCGGGCGTCGACCGGAACCGTCTCGCAGCGATCGCCTGCCTTGACTTCGCGACCCGCGGGTGGGATAACGCCACGCAACCGGTTTCCTAAACGCGGGGAGGTACGATGGCGTCGAGCGACCCTCGAACGCGTGAAGACGGGGCCGAGCCCGAGACCGTCTTCGCGTCTCGTCTCACGCGTCGGCGGTTCCTTCAGAGCGCCACCGCGACGGGGCTCGCGTTCGGTTCAGCGGGGTTCCTTGCGGCGTGCGGCGGCGGCGGCGGCGAGAGCGCGACCGGCACCGAGCGAGGCAGCGGCCCGAAGCGCGGGGGGCGCATCCGCGTTGGCCACGTGGGCGCCGGGAAGGGCGAATCGTTCAACCCCGCCCGTGGCTCCTCGTTCATCGACGCTTCGCGCTACTTCAACGTCTTCGATCCGCTCAGCCGGGTCAGCCCAACGCTCGAGGTGGAGCCCGGGCTCGCACTCGAGTGGAACCCCAACGAACACTCGACCGTCTGGGAGGTCAAGCTTCGCCCGGACGTCGTCTGGCACGACGGCAAGCCGTTTACGGCCGACGACGTGATCTACACGCTCAAGGAGATGGGCGACGAGAAGCACGTCTCCCATGCGAGCGTGATCAACGTGAACTTGAGAGACGTGAGGAAGCTCGACGACCTGACGCTTCAAATCCCTCTCAAAGGCCCGAACGCACGCCTCTTCGACTCGTTCGTCCAGCAAAACACGGTCATCGTGCAGGACGGCGCGAAGGACTTCACGAAGCCCGTCGGGACGGGCCCGTTCATGTTCGAGTCGTTCACCGTCGGCGAGCGCAGCGTTTGCAAGCGCAATCCGAACTACTGGGAGGAAGGCAAGCCCTATGTCGACGAGTGGGAGGACATCTCGATCGACGACAATGCGGCGCGGCTGAACGCGCTCCTCGCGGGCGAGATCGACATGATGAGCCAGCTTCCGTTCGCCCAGGCGAAGGAGCAGCAGGAGCGCGGCGACATCCAGGTGATCAACGCGCAGAGCCCCGCGCTCCAGGTCTTCCTCATGGCCGTCGACATCGCGCCGTTCGACGACGTGCGCGTCCGGGAGGCGTTCCGGCTCATCCCGGACCGCCAGGCGCTCATCGACGGCGCCCTCTTCGGGTTCGGCACGCCCGGAAACGACCTCGCCGGGAAGGGGTTGCCCTTCTTCGCCGAGGACCTCCCTGTGCGAGAGCAGGACCTAGAGCAGGCGAAGGCGCTTCTCGCTCAGGCGGGACACGAGGATCTCCGGGTCACGCTCCACACGTCCGAGATCGTCCCAGGGTTCGTGGAAGCGGCAACGCTCTTTGCGGAGCAGGCGAAGGGTGCGGGCGTCACGGTGAACGTCAAGAAGGAGCCCGCCAACGCGTACTTCGACACGTCGCTCCTTTACACGAAGCTCGACTTTGCGCAGTCGTTTTGGACGTTTTCCTCGATCCCGCTTTGGTACGAGCAGGCACTGCTCTCCGACGCCGTGTGGAACGAGACGCATTGGCGGGACAAGAGCTTCGACAAGCTGATCCGCGAGGCGCAGGCCGCACCCGACGAGGAGACCGCGACGGACCGGTGGCACCGGATCCAGGAGATCCAGTACGAGCAGGGCGGGTACATCGTCTGGGCGAACCAGAACCTCGTCGACGGCGCCGCGAAGAACGTGCAAGGAATCAAGCCGAGCTCGTTCTTCAACCTCGGAGGTTGGAACTACCGCGACGTCTACGTGACGTGAAAGCGGACCCTCCCGCTAAGGCGGGCGCGCCAGCGCCGTGATCGACGCCGCCGCCGGTCGGGTCGGCGTGCGGGCGACCGGTCGCCGCCGCCCGCTCGTCCGTTTCGTCGTTCGGCGGCTCGTCGCCGCCCTCGCCACCCTCTTCGTCGTCTCGATCCTCGTCTTCGCCGGGACGGAGGTGCTCCCCGGTGACGCGGCGAGCGCCGTCCTCGGCCGTACGGCGACGCCCGAACAGCTCGCGGAGACGCGGGAGCTGATGGGCCTCGACCGACCTGCGTGGGAGCGGTACCTCGACTGGCTCGGCGGCGCCGTCACAGGCGACCTCGGAAACTCGGCGGCAGGTTACGCAGCGGGGGGCGAGTCACCCATCTCGGAGCAGATCGGTCCGAAGATCGGGAACTCCTTCGTCCTCGCCGCGATCACCGCGCTCGTCATGGTGCCGGTTTCACTCGTCCTCGGGGTGCTGGCAGCGGTACGCGCAGGGCGAGCCGCCGACTATGCGATCTCGCTGTCGTCGCTCGCGATCATCTCGCTCCCCGAGTTCATCATCGGCTCGCTTCTCATCCTCGTCTTCTTCTCATGGCTCGACGTGCTGCCGCCGGTGTCGCTCATCCCGCCCGGGACGGATCCGCTGGCGAAGCCGGAGGCGCTCGTCCTCCCCGTTCTCACACTCCTGGGCGCGTCGCTCGCCGCCTCGATTCGAATGGTGCGCGCTGGGATGGTGGAGACCCTGAACGCGGAGTACGTGACGATGGCGCGGCTGAACGGCTTCCGCGAGCGCGTCGTCGTCATTCGCTACGCGCTTCGGAACGCGCTCGGGCCGAGCGTCCAAGTCTTCGCCCAGAACGTCCAGTACCTCGTCGGCGGGATCGTCGTGACGGAGTACCTCTTCAACTATCCCGGGCTCGGGAAGGAGCTCGTCGACGCCGTCGCGATCCGCGACGTCCGCGAGGTTCAGTCGGTCGCCCTCCTCGTCGCCGCCATCTACATCTTTCTCAACATCGTTGCGGACCTGCTCGTGGTGCTTCTCGTCCCCAAGCTCCGGACGCAGCAATGACATCCCGGCTGCGCTTCCTCCGCACTCCCACGGGCGCCGTCGGCGTCGTCCTGCTCGCCGCCGTCGTCGCCGTAGCGCTCCTTGGCCCCCTCTTCGCGCCCCATCCGCCGGACAAGCCGATCGGCGTGCCCCTCAGCGGCCCCTCGGACGGGGCGCCCTTCGGCACGGACTTCCTCGGGCGCGACGTCCTCTCGCGCGCTCTTTGGGGCGGCCGGAGCGTGCTCGGCCTCGCTGGCCTCGCGACGCTACTCGCCTACGCCGGGGGGATCACGGTTGGCCTCGCCGCCGGCTATAGCCGGTCGCTCGTCGACCCCATCCTCATGCGCACCGCCGATGTCCTCCTCTCCTTCCCCGCCCTGCTCTTCCTGCTCGTCCTCGTCACCGGCGTCGGAACGAGCAAGACGGTTCTTGTCGTCGGCGTCGCGGTCGTCCAGCTTCCGCTCGTTGCGCGGGTCGTCCGCGCGGCGACGCTCGAGCAGTCAGTCCGTGGGTTCGTCGAAGCGGCGGTCGCTCGAGGAGAGCGAACGTCGGCGATCCTCCGCCGCGAGATCCTTCCCAACATCCTCGGACCCGTCATGGCGGACGTCGGCCTCCGCTTCACGTACGCGATCATCCTCGTTGCCTCCGTCAACTTCCTCGGCCTCGGGCTTCAGCCGCCCGCGGCCGACTGGGCGCTGATCATCAGCGAGAACCGGAACGGGCTCACGCTCAACCCGTACGTGATCCTCGTCCCCGCGTTGCTGATCGGCCTCCTCACGGTGTCGGTGAACCTCGTGGGCGACTCGGTCGCTCGGAGCCTCGGGATCTCGACGGCCCGCAGGAGGCTCGTCCGCTGAGCGAGCCAGTCCTCCGGGTGGACGGACTCTCAGTCGAGCTCGACTCGGGCGAACCGATCGTGGAGGACGTCGACCTCGAGCTCGAAGCCGGCGAGATCCTCGGGCTCGTGGGCGAGTCGGGCAGCGGCAAGACGACGACGGCGCTCGCCCTGCTCGGCTTCGCCCGGCGAGGCGCGCGGATCACGGCGGGACGGGTGGAAGTGGACGGCAAGCCGATGACCGCTGGCGACGAACGTTTTGTGCGCGCGCTGCGCGGGCGGCTCGTTTCCTACGTCGCCCAGGATCCTGGCGCAGCGCTGAACCCGTCGCTCCGCGTACGCGACTTGATCGGAGACATGCTCCACGCGCACGGAGCTTCCACGAGGCGCGACCCCCTCACAGCCGCGCTCGCGAGCGTGCGTCTACCCGCCGATGACCGCTTTGCCGGGCGGTACCCGCACCAGCTCTCCGGCGGCCAGCAGCAGCGCGTCGCTATCGCGACGGCGCTCGTGTGCGAGCCACGGGTCGTCGTCCTGGACGAGCCGACGACGGGTCTCGACGTCGTCACTCAAGCGCAGATCTTGGAGGAGATTGACCGCGTTCGGCGCGAGCGAGGCGTGGCCGTCGTCTACGTCTCACACGATCTCGCGGTCGTCGCCTCCATCGCCGACCGGATCGCAGTCATGTACGCGGGCCGCGTCGTCGAGGAGGGTGCGACCGCGGCCGTGCTCGCCCGCCCGCGCCACCCGTACACCTGGGGTCTCTTGAGCTCCGTGCCGGACGTCGGCCAGCCGCGCCGAATCCAGAGCATCCCCGGGATCGCCGTCGGTGTTGGAGAGCGGCCGCGCGGCTGCGCCTTCGCCCCGCGATGCGTCCAGCGCACCGAACGGGGCCTCGAGGAGATGCCGTCTCTGGAGGACATCGGCGGTCGGCGCCGTGTCCGCTGCTTCGAGTGGCAGCGGACTCCGCCGCTGACGCCGGAGGAGCTGGCAGCACCTCCGCCACAGCGAAGCGACGTCGTCCTCCTCCGAGTCGAGGGCCTCTGCGCCGAGTACGGAACGCGCTTCGACCCCGTCGTCGCCGTCCGCGATGTCTCGTTCGAGGTCGGCCGGAGCGACTGCGTCGCGCTCGTCGGCGAGTCGGGAAGCGGAAAGACGACGATTGCGCGCTGCGTCGTCGGGTTGCACGCGCCGGCGCGCGGCCGCGTGCTTCTCGACGAACTCCCGCTCGCGCCCCGCGCGGCGGAACGGCCGCGCTCGGCCCGCCGGCGGATCCAGATCGTGTTCCAGAATCCGAACGACTCGCTCAACCCGCGACACCGGGTCGCAGATGCGATCGCGCGGCCGGCGTGCGTCCTCCGCGATCTCTCGCCGCCCGAAGCGGAGGCCGAGGCGAGGACGCTGCTCGAGCACGTGCGCTTGCCGGCGCGGCTCGCGGAGCGCTTTCCCGGGGAGCTCTCGGGAGGAGAGCGGCAGCGGGTCGCGATCGCCCGAGCGCTCGCCGCACGGCCCGACATCATCGTGTGCGACGAGATCACCTCGGCGCTCGACGTCTCGGTTCAGGCGGCGGTGCTCGAGCTCTTGGCGGAGCTGCGGGCCGAGCTCGAGCTCGCGCTCCTCTTCATCACCCATGACCTCGGCATCGTGGCGGCGATCGGCGACCGCGTCCTCGTGCTCGACGAGGGCGTCGTCCGCGAGTCGGGGACGGTCGAGTCGCTTCTCCGTCGCCCCCAGCACGAGTACACCAGGACGCTGGTCGCGGCCGCCCCCCGATTGCCCGTTCTGACGGAAGTCGCGTGACCGTGGACGGCGTGGTCGTCACGGGTGCCGCCTCGGGGATCGGACGCGCGACGGCCGAACGGCTCCTTCGAGACGGGCGAGCGGTGGTCGGGGTCGATCGCGACACGGCGGCCCTCGAGGAGCTGGCAGCGGCTTACGCACCGCGGTTCGCAACCGTGCCCGGCGACGTGTCGGAGCGCGCCACGCACGAGCGGGCGGCCGATGCCGCGGCCGAGCTCGGCGGCCTTGCCGGGTGGGTGAACTCGGCGGGAATCTGGACCAGGACGCGCGCGCACGACCTCGACGACGACGATGTCGACCGCGTTCTCGCGGTCAACCTCAAGGGATCGATCCTCGGGTGCTCCGTCGCCTGCGCTCGCTTCCTCGCCGCTCGCGACGGGGGAGCGATCGTGAACGTCTCGTCAATCGAGGCCGTCTCCGCGTTCCCCGATGCGGTCGCATACGAGGCGTCGAAAGGCGGGATCGACGCGCTGACCCGCCAGATCGCCGTCGACTACGGCCCAGTCGGGATCCGGTGCAACGGCGTGCGGCCAGGCGCGATCATGACGCCGCTCGCCGAGGTCTACCTGTCGGCGTACGAGGGCCAGCGAGAGACGATGCTCGCGTCATGGCGCGACCTGAGTCCGCTCGGCCTCGTCGGTCAGCCGGAAGACGTAGCCGCCGTGATCGCGTTTCTTCTCTCCCCGGATGCGCGGTTCGTGACCGGCGAGCTCGTGGACGTCGACGGCGGAGCGACCGCGCGCTGCTTCCGCTATCCGCCGAGCGAGGACCTGACGACGCGCCCGTGAGCACCGAGACGAGGCTCCACTCACGCCGGAACCGCCTCGAGGACGTCGCCCGCAGCGCCGGCGTGTCGAAGTCGATCGCCTCGCGCGTCCTGAACGACGACCTCGACCTCCTCGTGCGCCCCGAGACGCGGCAGCGCGTCGTCGACGCCGCCCGGCAGCTGAACTACCGGCCGCACGCGGCCGCACGCGGTCTCAAGCGGGCGGAGACCGGCGCCCTCGGCCTCCTCGTCCCGCCGCTTGCGAACCCGGTATACCTTCGGATCATCCGCGGCGCCTTCCGGCGCGCGCTCGAGCGGGACTTCGTCGTCCTCCTCGTCGAGGACATCGACCCGGCCCAGACGGCGGAGACCGCCAGCCGCCTCGTTCAGGCCGGCCGGATAGACGGCTTGATGGTCGCGTCCGCGCAACCCGGTCACCCGCTGATCGAGCTGCTCCGCGAGCGGGGGATCCCACACGTCTTCGTGAACCGCGGTGTGCCGAGAAGTCGACGCAACGTCGTTGTTGACGAGGACGGAGCCAGCGCTGCCGCGCTCGACCACCTCGTTCAGCTCGGCCACCGCCGGATCGGCCACGTCGCGGGGCCGCAAGAGCTCGACACGGCTCGCCGGCGGACGGCCGGGTTCGTCAAAGCGGCCAGCGCCCGGAGCGTCTTGGTCGAGGTCGTGGAAGGAGACTTCGGCGAGGTCGGCGGCGCCGACGGAGGGCGTCGCCTGCTCGAGCGGGCACCGGAGCTGACGGCGCTCTACACGAGCACGCTGAGCCAGGCGGTCGGCGTCTACCACGCGGCGTGGCAGCGAGGGCTCGACGTCCCCCGTCGTGTCTCCGTCGTCGGCTACGACGACATGCCGCTCGCCGACTACCTGCGCCCGCCTTTGACGACCGTGCGGACGCCGCTCGCGGAGCTCGGCGCGGCCGGCGTCGACGCGCTCATCGAGCAGCTCCTCGGCGGCGAGCCGCGGAACGTCGTCATCGCCGCGGCCGCCCAGGTGGTCGTCCGTGCGTCGACCGCGGCGCCGCGGTGAGCGCAATCGTCGACGTCGAGGCGATTCCCCTCCGCGCACACGGAGCGACCGGGCACCTGGACAGCTCGGCGGAGACCGTCGTCGTTCGAGTGACGGATGAGGACGGCCGCGTGGGCATCGGCGAGGCGGATGCGCCCGCTCTCGCCGTACGCGAGCTCGTGCGGATGCACGGCGTGCACGCCTGGAGCCGCGGGTTGCGCGAGCTTCTCGTCGGCCGCGACCCGTTCGCCCGTGAGGCCCTCTGGCAGGACCTCTATGAGGCGACGATCTACCACGGGCGCCGCGGGCTCGGCATCCACGCCCTCTCGGCCGTCGACGTCGCTCTTCACGACCTCGTCGGGAAGCAGCTCGACCGCCCCGTCTACGAGCTCCTCGGTGGGGCACGCCGGGACCGGGTCGTGCCGTACGCGACGGCATGGCCTGGCGAAGTCGGAGACCGGACGCTCGCCGAGCTCATGGAGGCAACGACCGTCCTGCTGACCCGCGCCGTCTCGGTCGGGTTCGAGGCGGTGAAGATGGAGCTCTTCTTCGGCGACCTCGCGCGCGACCGAGACCTGGTCGAATGCGTCCGGCAAGCGCGTAGCTCAATAGGGGACGGCGTTACGTTCATGCTGGACTTCGGCTACCGCTGGACCGACTGGCGAGACGCTCACGCAGTTCTTGCGAAGCTCGAGGAGTTCGGCATCTACTTCGCGGAGGCGACGCTCCGACACGACGACCTCGAGGGACATCGAAAGCTGGCTGCCCGTTGCGGGATTCGGATCGCTGCCGGCGAGATGGCGGCAACTGCATCCGAATATCGGACGTGGCTCGACCACGGCGTCGACGTGCTGCAACCGGATCTGGGCCGCTCCGGCGGATTCACCGAGCTCCGGCGGATCGCGGAGCTTGCCGCGTGGGCGGGTGCGGTCGTCGTGCCCCACGGCTGGAAAACCGGCATTACGGTGGCTGCCGAATGCCACTTCCAAGCGGCCACGCCGAACGTCCCATTCGTCGAGATGCTTTCACCCCTGCTCTTCGAGTCGCCGTTGCGATCGGAGCTCACGCGGCCGGAGCCGGAGCTCGACGGGGGGAGCCTGCCGCTCCCGGCCGGTCCAGGCCTCGGTATCGATCTCGACGACGGCGCGCTCGCCCGCTACCGGGTGGACGCGTGAGCCGCCTCGGCGGCAGTGCCACGCTCGTAACCGGCGCGACCGGTGGGCTCGGCGCCGCGGTCGCGCGGGCATTCGCGCGCGAGGGCGCGCGCGTAGCGCTGGTCGCCCGCGACGGG
>JALZFU010000263.1 GCA_030861385.1 Actinomycetota bacterium | reverse complement strand
TTCGTAGACCAGGCGGCCGATCGTGTCGTACTTCGCGCGATCGCGGCGCTCGAGCCAGAGCGCGGTGAGGAGGCCGACGACGAACACGGCCGCGTCGATCGGGCCGAGGATCTTCGCGTAGCCGTACCCCGACCCGAGGAACTCGATGTTCCGGAAGAGCAGGTAGAGGACGATCGCCTGGGCGACGAAGGCGACGATCGGGCAGGCGACCGTCTTCACCCAGTGATGTTCGCCCCGTCGCCAGAAGTAGACGAGGATCGCGAGCGAGACGAGCGCCTGGATGGCGAGGATGATGATGACGCCCATCACCGCCATCAAGCCGTACAACTGCAGGTAGGCCTGCGACGTCGGGTCTCCCGTTCCGACGAAGACGACGAAGAGGGCGACGATGAGCGCCGCGATCGCGGACTGCGTGAGCGACGCGACGTGGGGGCTCCGCCAGCGCGGGTGCGTCCGGCCGAGGACCGCGGGAGCGATCCGCTCGCGCCCGAGCGAGTAGAAGTAGCGCGCCGCCGTGTTGTGGAACGCCATCCCGCAGGCGAACGCGCCGGAGATGATGAGGTAGCTCATGATCGACCGCGCCCACCCGCCGGCGAACTCCTCGGTCGGAAGGAGGAAGAACAAGGCCGGATCCGACTGGGCCTGCTTTGCGGCGGCGTCCGTGCCCTCGTATCCGGAGATCGCCGCCCAGCTCGTGACCGTGTAGAAGACGCCGAGGCCGATCACCGAGATGTACATCGCGCGCGGGACGATCCGCTTCGGGTCCTTGGACTCCTCGCCGTAGTTCGGGGCCATCTCGAAGCCGACCCAGGACCAGAAGGCGAAGAAGAGTCCGACGCCTGCCGCCCCGGCTGCAAGCTTCGCGCCCTCGTTCCCCGGATAGCCCGTGAACGCCTCCACCGGGTTGAGCGCGGCCCCCTGGATGTTGTTACCGCCCTGGCCGAAGATCGCGAAGTCCATCACGAGGAGGATGAGGACCTCGCCGATGAGCGCGATCCCGAGCACCCACGCCGACAGGCGAACGTCGAAGTACGAGAGGATCGCGATCAGGGCGACCATCCCGAACGCGAACCAGGGCCAGGGGACGCTCCAGCCCCACTCGTTCACCTTCGCGTTCGCGAAGAAGGCGAACCCCCCGGCGAGCGAAGCCTCGAAGACGCAGTACGCGACGAACGCCGAGAAGCCGCTGGCCATGCCGAGCTCGCGTCCCAGCCCGTGGCTGATGAACGAGTAGAAGCCTCCGGCTGCCGTCACCCGTCGCGACATCTCGACGTAGCCGACCGAGAAGATCGCGAGGATCACCGTCGCGAACGCGAACCCGGCCGGAGTGCCGATCCCGTTCCCGAAGCCGACCGAGATCGGCGTGTTGAAGAGCATCGCTGAGATGGGAGCGGCACCGGTCACGGTCAGGAAGAGGACGCCCCAGAGACCGATGGCGCCCCGGTGCAGAAGGTGGACGTCCTCCCGCGCGTCGATGTCGTAGATGCCCGCGCGGTCCGAGCCGGTCCTGTCGATCGACCCCGGGACCTCGCTACCCGGCGCTGTCGCTTCCGCCATGCCGCCCCTCCTTTCTCGCGAGAGCCCGCGCGTGCGCGGGCGCCGGATTATCCGCACGCCGCGCCTCGGAAATCAAGCCAATGGCCTCGGATCGACACCAAAGGCGGCGCTGCGATATAAACCGCGCGACCACTAGACGCCCGACGAACGATGGCGACGATCGAGGATCAGAGCGCCGCAGTCGAGCAGGTGCTTGCCGACTGGCGAGAGCAGGGCGTCCGGTACGTCCGCTTCGAGCTCCCGGACATGCACGGAACGAGCCGGTCGAAGACGGTGCCGATCGAGCATGCCGACGCCTATTCGCGCACCGGGCTGAACATGTACGGAGGCGTCGTCGTGCTCGACAGCCGCTCGGACGTCGTCTCAGGGACGCTCTACAACGAGGAGATTGCCTACGCCGACCAGCGCCTGCGCCCGGATCCTTCCACGGCGCGGCTCGTCCCCTGGGCGGAAGAGACGGGCCGCATGATCTGCGACACGTTCTGGGACGACGGACGACCGCTCGGCGCGGCGCCGCGCCAGGTCTTTCGCCGCGTCCTCGAGCGCTGCCACGAGATCGGCTACGAGCCCCTGATCGGAATCGAGCCCGAGTTCTACGTCCTCGACCGCGACACGAGGGAGCCTCTCTTCGGCGGGTACCACATCTTCAACACCGTCCGGAACGCATGGGTTCCGCTCATCCAACGCATCGTCGACGAGATGCGCACGATCGGCGTCGACATCATCACGTCGAACTGCGAGTACGCCGGCTCCCAGTGGGAGATCGTCTACGCGCCGGAGCGCGGGATGGCGGGCCCCGACACGGCGTTCACGTTCAAGAACGGGGTCAAGGAGCTCGCGCATCTCGACGGTTACCTCGCCACGTTCATGTCCAAGCCGTTCGCCGACGCTGCGGGTTGCGGCGCGCACAACCACGTATGCCTCCTCGACCTCGACGGGGGCGAGAACGCGATGTCGGATGCCGACGACGCGTTCGGCCTCTCCCCGGTCGCGCGCCAGTTCATCGCGGGGCAGCTTCGCCACGCCCGCTCGACCTACGCCCTCCTCGCGCCGACGACCAACTGCCTCAAGCGGCGCCGGACGCACACCTTCAGTCCCACGAACGTCTCCTGGGGCCTCGAGGACCGGAGCGCGCTCGTCCGTGTCAAGGGGGGCTCCACGGAGTCTCGACACGTCGAGAACCGTGCGCCGACCGGTCTCTCGAACCCGTACCTCGCGTGCGCGGCGCTCCTCGCGGCCGGGATCCTCGGGATCGTCGACGAGCTCGAGCTCGAACCGCCCGCCCGGCCGCCGGCGGAGGAGGACGAGTCGAAGCCCAAGCTCCCGACCACGGTCGAGGAGTCGCTCGCGGCGCTCGAAGACGACGAGAAGCTCGTCGACCTGCTGGGCTCCGAGTTCGTCCAGGCGTACACGGTCATGCGACGCCACGAGCTCCAGCGCTTCGCCGACCACGTGACCGACTGGGAGCTCGAGGAGTACCTCGAGCTCTACTGAGACGGAAGCTCGAGCGCGCGCTGGCTGACGGCCCGATCTCGACCGACGACAGCACGCCGCTTCGCGACGAGCGAATGGAAGAGGCTACACCGCGCGGTCGTAGCGCTCGCGCTCCCAGTCGCTGACCGACTCGCGCCAGGCGCGGAGCTCCCATTGCCGTGAGATCGCGTAGTAGTCGCTGAAGCTCTCTCCGAGCCCGGCTCGCAGCTTCGCGTCCGCGCGGAAAGCGGCAAGAGCGGCCTCGAGTGAGCCGGGAAGCGGCGGGACGTCCTCGCGTTCGGACGCATCCCCCTCGATCGAGGGCGGCGGCTCAGCTTCGCGCCGGATTCCGTCTGCGGCGGAGACGACGAGCGCGGCGAGCGCGAGATAGGGGTTCGCATCGGCGCCGGGGCGGCGACACTCGAGCCGGCAGCGTTCCGGCTTCGCGGCGCTGATGGCCCGGATCGCGGCCGAGCGGTTCTCGATTCCCCAGGTCGCGTTCACGGGCGCAAACCACCCCGGCACGAGCCGCTTGTACGAGTTGATCGTCGGGTTCAGGACGAGCGAGGCGCCGGCGAGGTGGTCGAGCATGCCCGCCACTGCTGCGGCGGCCGGCGCTGGAAGCGCTCCGCCTGGGTCGTCGGGAGCGAAGGCGTTCGCGCCGTCGGACCAAAACGACAGGTGCACGTGACCGCTCGACCCCTCCTCACCCGCCACCGTCTTCGCGAGGAAGGACGCGCGGAGCCCGAGCGAGGCCGCCACCTCCTTCACCGCCAGCTTGACGAACGCCGCGTCGTCGGCGGCCCGGAGGCCTCGCCGGGCCGCCAGATTCAGCTCCACGAGGCCCGGCCCCGCCTCGGTGTGGATCGCGTCGAGCTCGACTCCGAGGGCCGCGAGCGCGGGCGACAGGCTCGAGACGAGCTCCTCGTAGCGCCCGATCTCGGCGAGGCTGTAGCTGATCCCGCTCGAGAGCGGCTCCCCCTCGCCGTCGCGGAGCCGGACCTCGTACTCGAACGCCGCCATGACGTCGTAGCCGAGGTCCGCCATGGCGGCGAGGGCGTTTCGCAGCACCTCCCGCGGCGCGAGGTCGCAGCGCCGTCCGTCCCGCCAGCTCGGCGTCCCGAGGCAGACGCTCCAGCCCGCGCGCCAGGTGAGCTCGCCAAGCGTGTCGACGTCCGGGTGGACGACGAGATCACCGGCCCCCGAGCGGATCCCGAAGCTCTCGTAGTCCGTGATGGGCGTATCGACGGGGTCGAGGGCGAGGAGCAGGTCGGTCATGACGGTTCCGTCCCGCAGGGCGGCCTCGAAGGCGTCGCGTCGAAACGCCTTCCCGCGGAGCGATCCGTTCACGTCCGGCATCCCGAGCAGGACGTACTCGCGCGGCGACCCTGGGCCCCGGAGGGTCTCGGCGGCGCCGGTCTCGCTGACCGGCAACTCGACCGCTCCCGCGCTCGTCATGTCCGCCCGGCGGCGGACGCAGCGAGCGCGTCCTCGACCTTCCGCTGGACGGCCGCGATCGTCGCGGCGAAGCGCTCGACCATCGCGCTCAACTCGTCGTCGGTCGCCGTGTACGCCGGCGCGAGGAGCGTCTGGTCGCCGGCGTAGCCGTCCGGGCTCGAGTGCGACGACGTGACGAGGAGGTCGTGCTCGAGGGCCGTCGTGTCCACGAGCGCGGCCGCGTTCACCTCGCTCGGAAGGAGCGACTCGCCGTCGCGCGGATCGACGAGCTCGATGCCGAGGAGAAAGCCGCGGCCGCGAACCTCGTGGACGAGCTCGAAGTCCGCGAGCGCGTGGGCGAGCTCGTCTCGCAGGCGCGGTCCTCGCTCGGCCACGCGATCGACGAGGCCGCGGCCGGCGAGCTCGTCGAGGACGGCCAGGCCGACCGCGCAGAAGACCGGGGCGCCGTCCCAGGTGTGACCGTGCTCGAAGTTCCGCGACGCCGCCGCGACGGCGTCGTACACGTGCGAGCGGCAGAGGATTCCGGCGAGCGGCGCGTAGCCGGCGCCGAGGCCCTTGCCAAAGCTGACGACGTCGGGCTCGAGTGGGAGCTGGTGGCCCGCGAACCAGGTCCCGGTCCGGCCGAACCCGGTGACGACCTCGTCGAAGCAGATGAGGAAGCGGTGGCGCTCGCGCCGTTCCGCGAGGCCCTGCCAGAACCGGTCGGGCGGAGAGTACGCCGGAAGCGCGGCCGCGCTGACCGGCTCGCAGAAGACGGCGGCGATCGTCTCCGGTCCCGCCTCCTCGATCACGCAGTCGAGCTCGGCGAGCGCCTGCTCGCCGCTCACGTCGAAGCGCGAGGTGCTCGGCGGGAGATGGCGATGGTCGGCGAGATACGGCTCGTAGGGGTGCCGGAGGGTGCGTCGTCCGACGAGCGCGAGCGTGCCGAACGTGGCGCCGTGGTAGGCCTGCGCGGGCGCGATCACGCGCCAGCGCTCCTCCTCGCCGCGGTCGACGTGGTACTGCCGCACCAGGCGCAGGGCCATCTCGTTGGCCTCGGAGCCGCCCGTGACGAACCGCACCCGCGCCATCTCGGGCGCGGCGACGTCGAGCACGCGCCGCGCCAGCAGCTCCTGCGGCTCGTTCGTGAACTGGTGGTAGTAGATGTAGGCGAGCCGCTCGGCCTGCGCCGCGGCGGCCTCCACGATGTCGTCCCGCCCGTGTCCGAGGCAGGTGACCATCGCGCCGCCTCCGGACGCGTCGAGGATCGGGCTCCCGTCGACCCGATAGAGCCACACGCCGTCGCCGCGCTCGACGTTCGGATACGGGACGTCGAGGAGTCGTTGGAAGACGTGCGTATCGCCCGCGTGGATCTCGGTCGCGGCCACGCTAACCGGCGACCACCTGCGGCTCGGGACGAGAAAGGGAGCGCCGGGCCGGGGGGAACGGCGGCGTCGACCGCCGCTGCACCGCGGCGAGGACGGCCCGGAGGCCCCGCTCTGCGTTCGCGACGTGAATCTCCATCGCCTCCTCCGCCCCGCCTTCGTCGCCTAGCTCGATCGCCTGAACGATCGCTTCGTGCTCCTGATTGATGCGCTCGTGCCAGAGGTCGGACTCGGGCAGGAGGACGATCGCATCGTTCAGGCGCACGCGGATCTCCTCGATCGCGCGGGCGAGAAAGCGGTTTCTGGTCGCTCCGGCGACGGCGAGGTGAAGCTCGGTGTCGGCGCGCATGTACTCCTCCTCGCTCGTCACCGTCGTCATCCGCTCCGTGGCCGCGCGCACGGCGGCGAGATCCGTCTTCCGCCGCTGCGCCGCGGCGACCCGCGCAACGGACGGCTCGATCGAGCGGCGGTACACGAGCACCTCGGTCAGCTCGTCGCGCTCGCGGCGCACGCGGGCGATCAACTCGTCCATGACGAGCACGTCGTCGGTCGCGTTGACCACGAACGTCCCGCCGTGGCGTCCACGCCGCGTGTCGACCAGACGCTCGGCCTCGAGAAGACGCAGAGCGAGCTGGACGGTCGGCCGTCCGACGCCGAACATCGCGGCCAGCTCGCGCTCGGCCGGGAGCGACTCGCCGGCCGGGACGAGGCGCAGCGCGATGTGGCGCCGGATCTGCTCGGCCACGTACTCGTGCGCCCGCAGCTGGTTGATGCGGGCGAAGGACGCAGAGGAGGCTCGGCGCGCCCTGCGCGGCGTCGCCTTTCCCGGCCTGTCGCGGCTCCCCGCGCGCATTACGCCCGCTCGCGCGGCCGCGCCGCCCGCGCGAGGAACCGGTCGAAGAGCGTCCACGCGCTCGCCCGCGTCGCTTCCCGCCGCTCGTGGGTCTCGCGCAGGAGCCCCTCGGGGTCGACGCCGTGCTCCTCGAGCTCATGCGGGTAGGCCCGCACCCACTGGTCCATGATCTCCGGCGTCACCTCCGGATGGAACTGGAGACCGAGGCTCCGGCCGATCGTGTACGCCTGGTCTCCGACTGTCGTCGTCGCGATCACCTGAGAACCCGGCGGCGACGTGAACGCGTCGAAGTGCCACTGGAACCACGGGCCTTCGGGAATCAGCTCGGGATCGCGCGTGCGCACGGGCAGCCAACCGATCTCCTCGCGCTCGGCGCGAAAGACGCGGCCTCCGAGCACCCGGGCGAGCAGCTGGCCGCCGAAGCAGAGCCCGAGGATGGGGACGTCACGGGCGACCGCCTGGCGGAAGAAGTCAGCCTCGTGCTCGATCCAGCGGACGCTGTCGTCGTAGGCGGGAAACTCCGAGCCGAGCGAGACGATCAACCCGTAATCGCTCGGGTCGAGGTCGTGTGGATCCTGCTCGTCGATCCGGACCGTCTCGATCTCGGCCCCCCGCTCCGCGAGCCATTCGTTTGCGAGCCCGCCGGGCGTCGGCTCCTCGTGCTGGATCACGAGAGCGCGCCACGGGCCTCCCGTCACGGTCGCCTCCGTCATCGGCTCAGCCTTCCACGCCCACGGCCGGGACGGTCTCGAGCGCGCTCTCGACCCCGCTCCACACGTCCCGCAGGACCGCCGCGAAGCGCTCGACCATCTCGCCGAGCTCGTCGTCCGTCGCGGTGAAGGCCGGTGCGAAGAGGCTCTGGTCGCCCGCGTACCCGTCGCGCGTCGGCTGCGTGGAGAGGAGCAGGAGACCGTGCTCGTCGAGCCCGATCGCGTCGATCTTGCCCGCGACCCCGAGCTCGGGCGGGAGGAAGGATCGGCCGTCGCGCGGATCCGCGTACTCGACCCCGAGGAGGAAGCCGTGGCCGCGCACCTCGCGCACGATCGGGACGTCGCCGACCGCCTCCGCGAGCTCGTCGCGCAGGCGCCGCCCGCGTTCGCGCACGTGTTCCACGAGACCCTCGCGCTTGAGCGCATCGACGACGGCCAAGCCGACCGCACAGGCGAGCGGCGCGCCGTTCCACGTGTGTCCGAGCGGGAAACTCCGAGAGCCTGCGGCCACCGCCTCGTAAACGTGCCTTCGGCAGAGCGTCGCGCCGATCGCCGCGTACCCGGCGCCGAGGCCTTTCGCCGTCGCGACGATGTCGGCGGCGAAAGGAAGATCGTTCGCGGCGAACCAGTTTCCCGTCCGCCCCATCCCGGTCACGATCTCGTCGAAGCAGATCAGGAACCCGTGCTCGTCACGCCGCTTCGCGAGCCCTTCCCAGAACTGCGCGGGCGGCTTCTGGGCCGGCAGCGCCGCCGCCCCGACCGGCTCGCAGTAGAACGCGGCGACGGTCTCCGGGCCGACCTCCTCGAGCGTACGGTCGAGCGCCGCGAGCGCTCCCGCGCCGCTCGGGTCGAAGCGCTCGGTGCTCGGCGGGATGTGCTCGAAGTCGGGCAGGTACGGCGTCAGCGGTCCGTGGAGACCCGGACGCCCGGTGAGGCCGAGCGTCCCGATCGTGGGACCGTGGTAGGCCTGCGCAAACGAGATGACGCGCCAGCGCTCCGGCTCCCCCCGCTCGACGTGGTAGGTCCGCGCGAGCCGAAGGGCCGCTTCGTTCGCCTCCGCTCCTCCCGTCACGAAGCCGACCCGAGAGAAACCCTCGGGCGCGAGCTCGACGAGCTCGCTCGCGAGGCGCTCCTGCGACGGGTTGGTCAGACGGTCGTTGTGGACGTAGGAAAGCCGTTTCGCCTGGTCGCGAGCGGCCGCGAGCAGATCTGCTCGCCCGTATCCGAGCGTGGCGGCCATCGAGCCGCCGCTCATCGCGTCGAGGTAGCGGCGTCCCTCTGCGTCCTCGAGCCAGACGCCCTCACCCCGGACGGCGACCGGGTAGCGCCGGTCGAGCTCGGGCGGGAAGACGCTCGTCTCGGTGCTCTCGACCGCTGCCGTGCTCAGTTCGTCTCCCTCGAAGGCGATTAGGAATCCGTCCGAGTCCATTCCGAGCCTAACGCTTCCAGCGGAAGCATGTCGAGCGCTTGACAGGCGCGCCGGCGCTCTGTTTAAACGGCCTCGAGAGTCGACCTTTCGGCGCGCCGAGCCGGGCGCGGCCGACCGAGAAACGGGGGGTGGAGAGGCCGTGAGCGTGGGCGTGGAGAGCATGCAGGTCCTGGAGCCGGCGACCGAGCAGGTGCTCGCCGAGGTGCCGCGCGCGGGCGTCGAGGACGCGGACGCGGCGATCGCGCGTGCCAAGGCGGCCTTCCCGGCCTGGCGCGCCGTCACCCCGGCCGGCCGCGCGACCCTGCTTCGACGGATCGCCAGCGCGATCGAGGAGAGCGCCGAGGACCTCGCCCGGCTCGAGGCGCGAAACGTCGGCAAGCCGATCGCCGACGCGCGCGCGGAGGTTGAGATGGTCGCTCACTGCTTCACCTACTACGCGGCGGCGCCCGAGCGACTGCTCGGAGACACCATCCCCGTCGCCGGCGGCGTCGACCTGACGTTCCGCGAGCCGCTCGGCGTCGTCGGACTGATCACCCCGTGGAACTTCCCGCTCCCGATCGCCTCCTGGAAGGTGGCGCCGGCGCTCGCAGCCGGGAACACGGTCGTGTTGAAACCCGCCGAGCTGACGCCGCTGACGGCGATCGAGCTCGAGCGGCTGGCGCTCGCGGCCGGGCTGCCAGAGGGCGTGCTGAACGTCGTCAACGGCCCGGGCCGGGTCGTCGGCGAGCGCATCGTGGAGCACCCCGACGTGGCGAAGATCGCGTTCACGGGCTCGACGGCCGTCGGTCGGCGCGTCGGGGAGCTCGCGGCTCAGTC
>JALZFU010000116.1 GCA_030861385.1 Actinomycetota bacterium | reverse complement strand
CGCCCACTCGATCGTGGGCGGATGCTCGGCGAGCCAGGCGTCCGTCCGCGCCGCGCGGTCCACCCAGCCGACGATCTCCCGCTCGACGGCGGTCCCCCAGCCGTCGGCGTCGGCATGGGAGGGGAGGTACTCCACGTGGTAGGTGATCCGGCACGACGAGGGGTAGCTCACGATCCACTCGCCGCCCGCGATCGCGGTCGGGACGAGCTCGCCGGGCGAGAGGTACGGATGCTCCTGGTCGGGTCGTCCCCTCCACTCGTCGTTCAGCCTGCGGAGGGCGTCGATCACGATCGTCGCCTTGTCGATCGCGTTCACGGCGCCACCGGCTCGCCAGTGCGGTTGCGGAAGCCCCGCGTGGCCGGCGCGGCCGGTCACGGTCACGGTCGGGATGACACTTCCGCGGCAGGCGACGAGGACGTCGAAGCTCGAGGGCTCGGTGACGACGCCCGCGTCGGCCCGGACGCCGTGCGCGACCGCGGCGAGGCCGCCCGCGCCGGTGGCCTCCTCGTCCGTCACCGTGCAGACGACCAAGTCGCCGGCGAGCCGGACGCCGAGGCGAGCGAGCACCTCGGCGGCGAACACCATCGCCGCGACGCCGCCCTTCATGTCGCACGCCCCGCGGCCGTACAGGAGACCGTCCCGGACCTCGGCCGCGAACGGGTCGACGCTCCAGCGCTCGCGCGGCTCCACCGAGACGACGTCGACGTGCCCGTTCAAGAGGAGGCTTCGGCCGCCGCCCGCGCCGAGGAAGCGGGCGGCGAGCTGGGGCCTTCCGTCGAAGCGAAGCTCCGGCGGCGCGAGCCTGCTCCCCGCGACGTCCTCCGGCGCCGGCTCCCAGACCTCGACCTCGGCCCCGGCCGCGCGCAGGCGGCCTGCGAGATGACGTTGGAGCGGCCCTTCGTCGCGCGCCGGATCGCCGGGAGCGGCTCGCGTCGTCGTGTCGAAGCGGACGAGCGCCGCGAGGAGCTCGACCAAATCGTCGCTTCGCCGCTCGATCTCCGCGACGACCGCAGTCTCGGTCGCGGTCATGCTTACGACTCGGGAAGGCGCACGGGCGGGAGTGTAGGCACGCGTCCGAGCTCGATCTCCTCACGACCGAGATCGAGGGGGAAGAAGCTCCTCTGGCCGAACCCCGCAGACGCGGGGCCGCTACGCGTCACTCGTTCTCGGGCGTCTTCGCCACTTCGGGCGTCTCGCCGAGCGCGAGGTCGTCCACGTCGACGTCGACCCCGAGCGGCGCGTCGTCGGTCGCTGCGGCGTCGGGGAGGGCGTCCGCGTCGTCGCCGACGTCGCCCGGCTCGCGCCCCTCGTCATCGAGATCGCTCGTCGCCATCAGGTCCTCCTCGTGGGAAGAGATGTCACGCTCGGCCCAAGGCTAGACGCGATCAGGGCGGTTCGCGTCACGCTGCCACGAGAACGCCGTCCTGGCCTTGCGCGCCGGACCCGCCATGACCTTCCGCCACTCGTTTGCGGCGCGCCAGAGGGAGGAGTCTTCCCCGCGGAGCGCGATCGGTGTCCCCGGGGGAGACTCGAAGACGAACACGACCTCGCGCGGCGTTACGTAGACGTCGTGACGGACGAGCGCCGCGGAGTCGGGGTCGAACGGTGGGCCGACGGCGAGAAGCTCGAGGGCGCGCTCGTAGCCGCCCTCCCGGAGCGGGACGACGAGGACTAGGCGGTTCCCCTCCTGCGACGAGCGCGCTTCCACTTGCTCCATTCTCGCCCGTCTCGTCCCTCGTCGTGCGAGCGATTGCCGCAGGACGAGCGCGGAAACCCGCAGTGGCGCTGCGACTCCTCGCGATGGCGGCCGAGCGTTGCGCCCTCCGCTCGCCGCGAGCGAACCGGGTAGGTACCCGATGCACGCCAAGCGGCGGCGTGGAAGGCTTGCGCGAAACCATTCGAAGGGAGGGCACGACGTTGGCGGCAGAACTGGGCACTACCGGAGGGTCGCGCCCCTCGCGGTGGACGACGGGGCGTGTCGCGCTCGTCGTCCTCGGAAGCCTCGCCGTCCTCCTGGCGGCCGCGCTCCTCGCGGCAGGGGCCACGCTTCTCTGGGCCGACCAGACGAAGCGCGACGACGAGGGGTTCCTCGCGACGCCGACCGAGCGGTTCACGTCGAGCTCGTACGCGATCGTCTCGGAGCCCATCGATCTCGTCGAGGCCGACGCCGACGCGGCCGAGTGGCTCCTCTCGGAGGACGTCGCCGGCGATGTTCGGATCCGCGCGTCCGGGCGCGGCGTCTTCGTCGGTGTCGGTGCGACGAGCGACGTGGAGCGATACCTGCGGGGCGTCGAGCACGACCGGCTCGCGAACATCGACTACGACCCGTTCTCGACCGACTACGAGCGCGAGCCCGGCGGGAAGCCGACCGGCCCGCCCGGCGACCAGGACTTCTGGGCCGAGACGGCGTCCGGCTCCGGCGAGCAGACGCTGACCTGGAACCCGGAGCGCGGAAACTGGTCGTTCGTCGTCATGAACGCGGACGCCTCGCGCGGGATCGCAGCGGACGTGAGCGTCGGCGCGGAAGCGAACTTCCTCCTCTGGCTCGCGATCGGGCTCCTCGTCGCCGGCGCCGTCTTCCTCCTCGCCGGTGCCGCGATGATCTTCTTCGGCGCGCGCCATGCCGCCGTCCCCGCCCCGATCGCCACGGGCGCGCCGGCGACTGTCGGCGCAAAGACCCGGTCCGTGGATCCGAGCGTGTATCCGGTCGGCGTCGCCGGCGAGCTCCAGCCGGGCCTCAGCCGCTGGCTTTGGCTCGTCAAGTGGCTCCTCGCGATCCCTCACTACGTCGTGCTCGCGTTCCTCTGGATCGCGTTCTCCGTGCTGACCCTCGTGGCGGGCATCGCGATTCTCTTCACGGGTCGGTACCCGCGCGCGATCTTCGACTTCAACCTGGGCGTCCTGCGCTGGACGTGGCGCGTCTGGTTCTACTCGTACTGGGCGAACGGCAGCGATCGCTACCCGCCGTTCACGCTCGGCGCGGAGCCCGACTACCCCGCTCGCCTCGAGGTCGCGTACCCCGAGCGGCTCAACCGGTGGCTTCCGCTCGTCAAGTGGCTCCTCGCAATCCCCCATCTCATCCTGGCCGCCGTCTTCGTCGGTGGTTGGGGCTGGGCTTGGGGCCCCGGAGACGAATGGCGGGGCTGGGCGACTTCGGGTCTCGTCGGCCTGCTCGTCGTGATCGCGTGCGTCGTCCTCCTCTTCACCGGCCGCTACCCCCCGGCACTGTTCGACTTCGCCGTCGGCCTCGACCGCTGGGTGCTGCGAGTGGCCGCCTACGTCGGGCTCATGACCGACGAGTACCCACCGTTTCGCCTCGACATGGGGCCGCACGAGCCGGGAAGGGAGCGCGAGTCGCCGGCCGCCGCGACGACGTGAGAGACGCGGGTCGGACGATGGAGCCGGAGGACCGGAAGCGATGACGACGAGAGCGATCGACGTCGGCCACGTCGTCGAGCGAAAGCCCCGGTCGGAGCTATTCGGGGAGTACAACCTCGCCGCGGGCCGCACGGGCGGCCTCGTCCTCCTCGAGTCCGCGGCCATGCCGGCGCTCGTCCGCCTCTCGCGGACGACGTCCCCTAGAGGCGGTCGCGGGAGACGATGAGCGAGCGCTCGCTCGGTCTCGCGCGCGTCGTCCACTTCGCCCTCGGCTAGACGCTCGTCTCCCTTTCGCGTCGGCCTCGCTCGCGCTAGCGGTGGCGAGCCTCGTTTGGCTGATCGTCTGGCTCGTTAAGGGCACTCCGAATCTGGAGTGGTTCGGATCGTGGAACGATTGGGCCGTCGCGCTCCTCGCATGCGTTGTCTTCGACCTCTTCAGCGGCCGGGAGGCGGCCGGCCGCGCGCGGTGAGGGTGGTCGCCGTCGCCGCGCCGCGAGGCCTCGACGACGCCGGTGCTGACACGAGGCCCGCTCGTCTTTGCCCGCCGCGCCGCGCACGAGACGCCGAGTAGCCGCGTCGATCACTCGCACCCGGCGGCCGCCGCCGCGGCTTCCGGGGCCGCCGCGTCCATCCCCTCGAGCTCCGTGCCCGCCGACGCGCGGACGAGCGCCGCACCGACGGCGGTCGCCGCCGCGACGAGGACCGCTCCGCCGACGAACGCCGTGTGGTAACCGCCGTTCACCGCCGAGAGGCCGCCGCCCCCGGACGCGAGGCTCTCCGTGCGCGAGGCGGCCAGGCTCGCGAGCACGGCGAGTCCGAGGGCGCCCCCCATCATGAACGCGGTGTTCACGACACCGGACGCGAGTCCGGATTCGCTCGGCTCGACCCCGCTCATCGCCGTCAAGAGCAGCGGGTTGAACGCGATCCCGGCGCCGAGCCCGATGGCGAGGCTGGCAGGGAGGATGTCTGTGAGGAAGCTTCCGTCGACCGGCGCGCGCGCGAAGAGCGCGAGCCCAGTCGCCATAAGAACGAGCCCGGCGATGAGCGGCGGCTTCACCCCGAAGCGCATGACCAGGCGGTCCGAGAGGGCGAGCGACGACGCTCCCCAGAGCACGGTCGACGGGATGTACGCGAGTCCGACCTCGAGCGGCGTGTAGCCGAGGACGCGCTGCAGGTAGAGGGCCGAGAAGAAGAACTGGGCGAACATCCCGGCCGCCATCAGCACGCCGACGAGGTTCGCGCTCGAGACGTCCCGGATGCGGAAGAGCCGAAGCGGCATGAGCGGCGCGGCGACGCGCGCCTCGATCGCGAGGAAGAGCCCGAGGAGGACGGCCGCGACGGCGAGGAGGCCGAGCGTCCGCCCCGACGACCAACCGGCCTCGTTCGCGTTCACGATCGCGTAGACGGCGAGCATGAGCGCCGCGGTCACCGTGACCGCCCCCGCGGCATCCAGCCGGCCGGCCGCAGGGCGTCCGCCGCCCGCGGGAAGCAGCGTGAGGCTGAGGGCGAAGACGGCGAGTCCGACCGGGAGGTTCACCAGGAAGATCCAGTGCCAGTCGAGGGCGTCGGTGAGGACGCCGCCGAGGAGGACGCCCACGGTTCCGCCGCCGGAGAGCACGAAGCCGAAGACGCCCATCGCCTTCGCGCGCTCGGCCGGCTCGGTGAAGAGGGTCATGATGAGCGAGAGCGCGACGGCGGAGACCACGGCACCGCCGACACCCTGGGCCGCCCGCGCCGCGACGAGCGCATTCTGCGAGTCCGCGAGGCCGCACGCGAGCGACGCCGACGTGAAGAGAGCGATTCCGATCAGGAAGAACCGGCGATGGCCGAAGAGGTCGCCGAGCCGTCCGCCGAGGAGCAAGAAGCCGCCGAACGTGAGCAGGTACGAGTTCACGACCCAGGCAAGCGACGCCTGGGAGAAGGCGAGATCCTCGCGGATCGACGGAAGGGCGACGTTCACGATCGTCCCGTCGAGGACGATCATGAGGTCGCCCAGGCAGAGGACGATCAGCGCCAGCCAGCGGGTTCGGTTGTCCATGCTCATCTGCTCGGCATCCTTTCGGTGGTCGGGCTCGAGGCCTTTCGAGCGCTTCGACCGCGGCGCGGCTCGAAACTCATCGCTCGCGCCGCGATGAATCCAGGTCTCCCGAACGGTCTTTCTTCTTCGATGGCTCCGCCGCGGCCGACCACGGTTGCCTTCGCGATCGAGGGCCCGATCGCTCCCGCCGACGTCGCCGGGCTCTCGGAGCGCTTCTGCGCTCTCCTCGCCCAGAGCGGCGCCGCCGTCGCCCTCTGCGACGTGAGCGGCGCCAAGTCCGACGCCGTTACCGTCGACGTGCTCGCGCGCCTTCACCTCACGGCCCGTCGCAACGGCTGCCGCGTCGAGCTCCGCTTTCCGCCCGACGAGCTGCGCGAGCTCCTCGCCTTCGTCGGGCTCGCGGACGTCCTGCGGGTGTGAGCTACCCCTCGAGCCGCAGCGGGAGCCCGAACAGCGGGAAGAGGCGCTCCGTGTCGAGGAAGAACGTCAGCTCGACGATGCGCGTGTCGGCGAGCTCGAGGACCTGGAGCGCCCACGGGTCGTAGCCGCGTCCCGAGGCGCTCGGCTTGTACTGGCCGAACGCCGGAGACCCGTTTGCCGTCGCCACCGGGACGACGCGCGACCCTCGACAGCCGATGCCCGGGCCCAGCCACCACGCGAAGATGTCGCCGCGACCTTGCAGCCAGAGGTCGTACGGCGGCATCGACTGCGTCGCGTCCTCGTGGATGAGCGACGTCAGCGCGTCGATGTCGTAGCGCTCGAACGCCTCGACGTAGCGCGTAAGGAGGTCCCGCTGCGCGTCGTCCATCGCGGGTGCGGGGTCGGCGGAGCTCACGCCGCGTGCGTCGAGCGTCGCTCGCGCCCGCTGGAGCGCGCTCGTCACCGAGGCGACGGTCGTGTCGAGGAGGTCTGCGACCTCGCTCGCCTTCCAGCGGAGGACCTCGGACAGGATGAGCACCGCGCGCTGCCTCGGCGGAAGGTGCTGGAGGGCGGCCACGAACGCCAGTCGGATCGTCTCGCGAGTGACGGCGATCTCGGCCGGATCGTTCGAGGCGCCGACGACGCCGTCCGGCACCGGCTCGATCCACGTCGCTTCCGGAAGCGCGTGGAGGTTTCCGGCCTCCGGCTCGCGCGCGGGCCCTAGATCCATCGGGCGCGCGCGTCGCTCCCGGCCGCTCAGCATGTCGAGGCAGACGTTCGTCGCGATTCGGTAAAGCCACGAGCGAAGCGCCGCGCGGCCCTCGAATTGGTCGAGAGCGCGCCACGCCCGTACGAGCGTCTCCTGGACGGCGTCCTCGGCCTCGAACGGCGAGCCGAGCATCCGGTAGCAGTAGGCGGTGAGCTCGCCTCGATGCTGCTCGAGAGCGCCGGCGTCAACCTTGACGGTGGTCGCCACGTCGTGCACGGGAGCCCATCGTACGCCTTCCCGGCGGGCGTGCGTTGCGCTCACGCGCCTCACCCGGCGAGCGGCCTTCCGGTCTCGAGGAGCGTCTTCAGGTCGCTGAGAACGTATGGCCACCCGTCCCCCGTGTTCGGGACGCCGCCGCCGACGATCGCCGCCGTCTTCGGCGCCCGATCGAGCTTGTGCGCCAGAATGAGCTTCCTCACGCCGCCCCCCGTCGCGTCCGCGTGCTCCCCTCGGTCATGGTCGTCATCGCTTTCTCCTTCCTCTCGCCTCGCCGTACGCTTGGACGGCCCCGCCGACCCGAATTCATCGCGGCTCTCTGCTCCTCCGCGGCGGAACTATGCTGGGCGGGCGTGTCGGAACGAAAACAAGACGGGCGGGAAGCCGAGCGTCGGCGCCTCGTCGTCTTCGGCGAGGAGATCGTTCTCGATCCGCCGCTCGTCGAGCTGCTCCCCGAGATCGAGCGCCGGCTTCACTCCCTCGCCGCGCGCTACGGCGGGTCGGTACCGCCGGAGAAGCGCTTCCAGCTCCTCGACTCGGCCCTCGACGAGCTCGACACCGCGCTCGAGCGGGTCCGCGGCGCGCGGAGCACGCTCGCGCGGATCGAGCTCCGGCTGGTCGCCGCGTACGAACGCGCGCTCGCGGGCCTTCGGGAGGTCGAACGAGATGCCGAGCCGCGACGTCGAGCGCGCTAGAGGAAGCGGCTAGGAGCGACCCGCGGGCGTCACAACCCCTTCCCGAGCGGCGACCGCTTCCGGAGTGCGCTCGGCGGCGGCGAGTTGCTCAGATCTTCGCTCGACTCCGGCGACCCGGTAGGCATCGGCCTCGTCGAGCGTCTCGTGCTCGAGGAGAGCGGCGGCGAGGTCGTCGAGGCGGTGTCGGTTTTCCCGCAGCTGCTCGATCGCCTCGTCGTAGCACTCGTCCACGATCCGGCGCACCTCGGCGTCGACCAGCTCGAGCGTCTCGTCGGAGACACGCGTTCCTCCCGGAAGGAGCAGCGCCGACTCCTCGTCGGGGCGTGGTAGTACGGACACCTTGCCGACCGCCTCCGACATCCCCCAGCGCCCGACCATCTGGCGCGCCACCTGGGTCACCTGCTCGAGGTCGGATTCGGCCCCCGTCGTCACGTCGCCGAAGACGAGCTCCTCCGCCGCCCGACCGCCGAGAGCGCCGATGATCCGCCCTCGGAGGTACGCGGCTCCGTAGCCGTAGCGATCCGTTTCCGGGCTCTGGAGGGTAACGCCGAGCGCTCGACCGCGGGGGACGATCGAGACCTTGCGGACCGGATCGGCCCCCGGCTGCAGCATTCCGAGGATCGCGTGCCCTCCCTCGTGGTAGGCGGTTCGCCGGCGCTCCTCCTGCGACATCACGATGCGGCGCTCGGCGC